>NZ_JBJZOH010000005.1:0-266588 GCF_047200595.1 Streptomyces sp. MS19
ACCCGCCGCCGGCGAGCAGCGCACCGCCCCGTGACCGGCCGCGCGAAGGCAGGTGGTGGAAGAGGAGGTTGAGGGCGAGGGCCGTGACGCAGGCCGCGCTGATACCGCTGTTCATGACCGTCCGGAACCAGTCCGGGAACTCCGCGTAGATCTCCGGGACACCGACCGGAAGCATGCCGACGGCCACCGAGACGGCCACGATCGTCAGGTTCCTGCTGTCGTCGAAGTCCACCGCGCCGAGCGTCCTGACGCCGCTCGCCGCGACCGTCCCGAACATCACCAGCCCCGCGCCGCCCAGCACCGGCGCCGGGATCGCCGCCACCACCGCGCCCAGCTTGGGCAGCAGGCCGAGCACCACGAGGATGCCGCCCGCCGTCGCGACGACCCACCGGCTGCGTACGCGCGTCATCCCGACGAGGCCCACGTTCTGCGCGAACGCGGTGTAGGGGAACGTGTTGAACACCCCGCCGAGCAGCGTCGAGACGCCGTCCGCGCGCAGCCCGTCCGCCAGCCGCCGGGGCGTCACCGCACGCCCGGTCAGCTCGCCGACCGCGATGAAGTCGCCGGTGGTCTCGGTCATGGTGACCAGGCCGACGACCAAGAGGGAGAGCACGGCGCCCAGTTGGAACTCGGGCGCGCCGAAGTGGAACGGGGTGCTGATCCCGGCCCAGTCGGCGTCGCCCACCGCGTCGAAGTCCGTGAACCCGAGGGGTATCGCGACCAGCGTGCCGAGCACGATGCCCGCGAGGACGGCGACCCGCGCGACGAACGGCGGCGCGTACCGCTGGAGCAGCAGTACGGCGGCCAGCACCCCGGCCGCCAGGGCGAGGTTGTCCGGGTCGCCGAAGTCGTCGGCGCCGACCCCGCCCGCCGACCACTCCCCCGCCACCGGCAGCAGGCTCAGGCCGATGACCAGGATCACCGTGCCCGTGACCAGCGGCGGGAAGAAGCGCAGCAGCCGCCCGAACAGCGGCGCCAGCAGGATGATCGCGAGGCCCGTGACGATCACGGCCCCGTAGATCGCGGGCAGTCCGCCGTGCTGCCCGATCAGGACCATGGGCGTGACGGCGGCGAACGTGCAGCCCTGCATGATCGGCAGCCGCACGCCGAGCCGCCACCAGCCGACGCATTGCAGTAGCGTCGCGACGCCGCAGATCAGCAGGTCGGCGGTGATGAGGTACGCGAGGTCGTCGGGCGGCAGGCCGAGCGAGCCGCCGACGATCAGCGGGACGGCGACGGCGCCCGCGTACATGGCGAGGACGTGCTGGAGCCCGAACGCCGCGAGCTGGGCGGGCGGCAGGCGTGCGTCCACGGGGTGGACGGGGTGGTGTACGGCGTGATCCGGCGCTTCGGACATCGGCGCTCCTCCGGCGTCGTTGCGGACGTTGGCCGTGACCGTAGGGCGCGTACACATTTTGTTGATGTCGCGGGCGTTTCGGCGCCGTGTCGGGGTGTCCGGTGTCAGGGGGACACGGGGCGGGGCGGCGTCGCGGCCCGGTCGTCGAAGTCCTGGCGCGCTTCGAGGATCTGTGGGGCGTGCTCCACGGACCATGTGGAGATGGCGCTGGTCAGTGCCCCGGCCTCGACGCCGAGCGCGGTGAGCCCGTACTCCACGCGCGGGGGGACGGTCGGGTAGACCGTCCGCTTCACCAGGCCGTCCCGTTCCAGCGCGCGCAGGGTCTGGGTGAGCACCTTCTGCGTGATGCCGTCGAGGAGGCGCCGCAGTTCGCTGAAGCGCAGCGGCCGGTCGTGGCGGCGGAGCGCCCCCAGGACGAACAGCACCCACTTGTTGGCCAGCAGCTCGACGACGGTGCGCGAGGGGCAGTCGCGGCGGTGGAGGACGTCCATAGTGGTTTCCATAAGGTACCTGGGTATCAAGAAGGTGCCTACTTCACAAGGGAAAGCACACTGGTGAGCATGGTGATCACGACCTTCCCGAGGAGAGTGCCCTGTGATCACCCGCATGCGTGCGATCAGCCAACGCCGCTTCGGCGGCCCGGAGGTCCTGGCGGCCGTCGAGACGGACGTCCCGGCGCCGGGACCGGACGAGGCGCTGGTGCGCGTCCGCGCCGCCGGGGTGAACCCGGCCGACTGGAAGATCCGAGCGGGACTGGTGCGGCGGGTCGGCGAGCCGCCGTTCACGCTGGGCGTCGACGTGGCGGGCACGGTCGCGGCGGTCGGCGAGCGGGTGACGCGGTTCCGGCCGGGCGACGAGGTGTACGGGTGCGCGTTCCCGCCCCGGGGCTCGTACGCCGAGTACGCCGTCGCTCCGGTGGACGCGCTCGCCGCCGCCCCGGCGGGCACCGGCCCCGCGCACGCCGCCGCGCTGCCGGTCGCGGCGCTGACCGCCTGGCGGGCGCTCGTACGGGTCGCCGCCGTCGGCGCCGGGCAGCGGGTGCTCGTCCACGCGGCGGCGGGCGGGGTCGGCCATCTCGCCGTGCAGATCGCCAAGGCGCGCGGCGCGTACGTCGTCGGCACCGCGCGGCGGGACGGGCACGCGTTCCTGCGCGGCCTGGGCGCGGACGAACTCGTGGACTACACCGCCACCGACTTCGCGGCGGCCGTCCGCGGCATCGACGTGGTCCTCGATCCGGTCAGCGGCGACTACGGACCCCGGTCGCTGGACACCCTCTCCCCGGGCGGAATCCTCGTCGACGTGCGCGGCACCGGGCCCGACCGGGGCGCCGTGCGGAAGCTGGCCGAGGCGCGCGGCCTGCGGTTCGCCGAGGCCGGGTTCGTCCCGTCGGGCGCCGAGCTGGCGGAGATCACCGGCCTGGTGGAACGCGGCGGCCTGCGGGTCGCCGTCGATCACGTCCTGCCGCTCGCGGACGCGGCCAAGGCGCACGCACTCAGCGAGACCGGCCGGGTGCGGGGCAAGATCGTGCTGACTCCCTAGCCCGCCGTCCCGGGAACGGTGGCGACGAGGTCGGTGGCGCGTACCGGTTCGCGGTACGTGCCGCCGCCCGGGAGTGCCGCGCGCAGGCGGGCGGCGAACGCGGGGCGGTCGGCGGGGGCGGGCAGTTCGGCGGGTGGGAACGCGGACCACAGGCCGCCGAGCAGTCGGTCGAACGTGAGGCTGTCGCCGTACGGATGCTCGTGCAGCGTCACGGACGCAAAGCCCGCCGCGTGGAACGAGCGCTCGTAGCGCGCGAGATCAGCCGCATCCGTCCCACAGGTGGCGCGCAGCTCGCGGCCGAAGTGGTCCTGGAGGAACGCACGCAGCGCCCGCGACCAGTCCGTGTCATGCAGCCACAGCGGCGCACCGGCCGACAGCACGGCGACCGACCGTAGTACGGGGAACAGCTCGTCGTGCCGCGTCCAGTGCAGCGCCGTGCCGATGACGGTCACCGCGAGCGGGCCGGGGCGCGGGGAGCAGTGCGCCGAGCGCCGGGACGTCGCGGTCAGCGCCCAGGACCCACGTCACGTTGGACAGGCCGCGCCGCGCGCCCTCCCGGGCGGCGAGCCGCAGCATGTCCGGCTCCGGGTCCATCCCGACGACCGCACGCGCCCCGCGGGCCGGCGGCAGGGCCGACTGGCCGGTGCCGCAGCCGAGGTCGAGCACCGTGTCGCGGCCGGGGTCGAGCCGCGCGGCGGCGGCGATCCGGTCGAGCAGCGCGTCCGGGTAGCCGCGCCGGAAGGCGGCGTAGTACGTGGCGACGTCGCCGTCAAAGCGTTGCCGTCGAAACGCACCCGCCCGGTCACCAGCCGTCGCCGCCCAGTTCCCACATCAGCAGCTCCGTCTCCCCCTCGGCGCGCACGGCGAGTTCGCCGCCGTCCGTCAGGCGCAGCGCGTCGCCCGCGCGCAGGGGCTCCGCGTCGTGCCCGCCCAGCCGCACCGCGCCGCGCAGCACATGCGCGTACACGCGCGGCGCGGCGGGCACGGCGGTGCGGGCGCCGTCGCGCAGCCGCCGTACGTGCAGCACGGCCGCCGTGCGCGGCAGGGCGTACGGGGTGCTGTCCGCGATGCCGCGCACCACCTCGTACTCCGGCGCGCCGCCCGGCTCGTCGGGGACCAGCCACATCTGGAGGAAGCGCAGCGGGGCGGCGCCCGCGTTCCGTTCGCCGTGGAGGACGCCCGCGCCGGTGGTGAGGCGCTGGACGTCGCCTGGCCGGACGACGGTGGTGCGGCCTTCGCCGTCCTCGTGCGTCAGCTCGCCCTCCATGACCCAGCTGACGATCTCCAGGTCCCGGTGCGGGTGGGGCGGGAACCCTGCGCCGGGCGCGAGCCGTTCCTCGTTGCACGCGGTCAGCGGGCCGAAGCGGATGTTGTCCGGGTCGTAGAAGGCGCCGAAGGAGAAGGCGTGCCGGGTGTCCGTCCCGGCGGACGCGTCGCCGCCCCGGAAGCGGTCGCCGGCCCGCGTCACCTGAAGCATGTGTTCCACCGTACCGACCGGCGCGCGCCGCGTCCCGGACCCCGGGCGGGCGCCGCGTACGCCGGGAGCGAAGCCGTGAGGACGGCGTGGCGGCCCGGGGGAAGGACCACGGAACCCGTGCCGTTCCTCCCCGCATGTCACCCCCGCCGGGTATGGGCCACGGGGAAATGAGGCAGGCTGGTCCCGTGTCCGATGCCGATGAGAAGGAAGCGCACGCCGCGACCGTGCGCCGTCTTGAGCAGTCCTCCGGGAAGCTCGCCGCCGCCGCGATCGCGCGCATGGACGAGCAGTTGTCCTGGTACCGCGCGATGCCGCCGGAGAACCGCTCGTGGATCGGGCTGGTCGCGCAGGCCGGCATCGCCGCGTTCACCGAGTGGTACCGCCACCCGGACACGCCGCAGGCGATCAGCACCGACGTGTTCGGCACGGCGCCGCGCGAACTGACGCGGGCGATCACGCTGCGGCAGACCGTCGAGATGGTGCGCACCACCATCGAGGTCATGGAGTCCGCCGTGGACGAGCTGGCGCCGCCGGGCGGCGAGATCTCGCTGCGCAGCGCGCTGCTGGTGTACGCGCGGGAGATCGCGTTCGCGACCGCGCAGGTGTACGCGCAGGCCGCCGAGGCGCGCGGCGCGTGGGACGCGCGCCTGGAGTCGCTGGTGGTGAACGCGGTGGTGTCGGGCGAGGCGGACGAGAGCGACCTGTCGCGGGCGGCGGCCCTCGGCTGGAGTTCGCCCGACCATGTGACGGTCGTCCTGGGGAGCGCGCCGAACGGCGACAGCGAGCTGACGGTGGAGGCGATCCGCCGCGCCGCCAGGTACGCGAAGCTCCAGGTGCTCACGGGGGTGCTGGGCAAGCGTCTTGTGGTGATCGCGGGGGGCAGCGACGACCCGGTGCAGGCGGCGAAGGCACTGATCGGGCCGTTCGCCTCGGGCCCCGTCGTGGCGGGCCCGGTGGTGGGCGACCTGCTGGAGGCGACGCGTTCCGCGCAGGCGGCGGCGGCCGGGCTGCGGGCGTGCGCCGCCTGGCCGGACGCGCCGCGCCCCGTGCTCGCGGACGACCTGCTGCCGGAGCGCGCGATGGCGGGCGACCCGGCCGCGCGGACGCTGCTGGTGGAGGAGATCTACAGACCGCTCCAGGAGGCGGGCTCGGCGCTGCTGGAGACGCTGAGTGTCTATCTGGAGCAGGCCAGCAGCCTGGAGGGCGCGGCGCGGATGCTCTTCGTGCACCCCAACACCGTTCGCTACCGCCTCAGGCGTGTGACGGACGTCACCGGCTGGCCGCCGTCGGACGTCAGGTCGGCCTTCACTCTCCGCGTCGCGCTCATGCTGGGCCGACTCGCCGACGAGAAGCACTCCTCATGACGTTTGTTCGAGTTCTACAAATCCCTTGACCGTTCTTGGTTCTCGTCGCCACGGGCGGTGCACCCCATGGCCGGGAGAGAGTGAGAGCGTGCTCGTACTCGTCGCTCCCGGCCAGGGTTCCCAGACACCTGGCTTCCTCAGTCCCTGGCTCGAACTCCCCGGTGTCACCGACCGGCTGCGCGCCTGGTCGGACGTCGCGGGCATCGACCTCGTCCACTACGGCACGGAGGCCGACGCGGACGCGATCCGCGACACCGCCGTGGCCCAGCCGCTGCTGGTGGCCGGCGCGCTGCTGTCGGCGCGCGAGCTGCTCGGCGACGGCTTCGCCGGCGCCGCCGGGCTCGGCGCGGTCGCCGGGCACAGCGTCGGCGAACTGCCCGCCGCCGCCATCGCCGGCGTGCTGACCGAGACCGACACGATGGCGCTGGTCCGCAGCCGCTCGACCGCCATGGCGGAGGCGGCGGCCGTGACCGACACCGGGATGTCCGCCGTCCTCGGCGGCGACCCGGACGAGGTCGCGGCGAAGCTCGCCCGGCACGGCCTGACCGCCGCGAACAACAACGGCGGCGGGCAGATCGTCGCCGCGGGCACGCTGGAGCAGCTGGCCGCGCTGGCGGCCGACAAACCCGAGAAGTCCCGCGTCATACCGCTCAAGGTGGCGGGCGCCTTCCACACGCACCACATGGCACCGGCCGTGAAGGCCATGGCCGCCGCCGCCGAGGACGTCACCGTCGCCGCCCCGGGGGTCCCGTTCGTCTCCAACGCCGACGGCCAGGTCGTCGGCGACGGCCAGGAGGTCGTGCGGCGCCTCGTCACACAGGTGTCGAACCCGGTCCGCTGGGACCTGTGCTCGGAGACGTTCCAGCGGCTCGGCGTCACGGCGCTGATCGAGCTGTGCCCCGGAGGAACGCTCGCCGGACTGGCCAAGCGCAACCTGAAGGGCGTCGCGCAGCTGGCCGTCAAGTCCCCGGACAACCTGGCCGCGGCCCGCGAGCTGATCGCGGAGCACACCGCGACCGCCGCCGAAGAGGAGTCCTGACATGTCCGCCAAACTCAAGCCGAGCCGCGGCGCGCCCCACGCCCGGATCATGGGCGTGGGCGGCTACCGGCCGGTCCGCGTGGTGCCGAACGAGGAGATCCTCAAGCACATCGACTCCTCGGACGAGTGGATCAGGTCGCGGTCCGGCATCGTGACCCGGCACTGGGCCGGCGAGGACGAGACCGTCGCCGAGATGGCGCTCGCCGCGTCCGGCAAGGCCATCGCGGACGCCGGGATCGCCGCGGAGCAGATCGACGCGGTCGTCATCTCGACCGTCTCGCACTTCATGCAGACCCCCTCGGTCGCCACCGAGATCGCGCACCGCCTCGGCGCGGGCAGGCCCGCCGCGTTCGACATCTCCGCCGCCTGCGCGGGCTTCGGCTACGGGCTTGCGGTCGGGAAGGGCCTGGTCGTCGAGGGCAGCGCGGCGTACGTGCTGGTCGTCGGCGTCGAGCGGCTGTCCGACCTGACCGACAAGGAGGACCGCTCGACGGCCTTCCTGTTCGGCGACGGCGCGGGCGCGGTCGTGCTCGGCCCGTCCGACGTCCCGGCGATGGGCCCGACGGTGTGGGGCTCCGAGGGCGACAAGGCGGGGGTCATCGCGCAGACGGTGCCCTGGGACAGGTTCGCGCTCGGGAACATCGACGAACTGCCCGTGGACGCCGAGGGGAACGTCAAGTTCCCGGCGCTGCGCCAGGAGGGGCAGACGGTGTTCCGCTGGGCCGTCTTCGAGATGGCGAAGGTCGCGCAGCAGGCCCTGGACGCGGCCGGGATCACCGCGGACGAGCTGGACGTCTTCATACCGCATCAGGCCAACATGCGGATCATCGACTCGATGGTGAAGACGCTCGGCCTCCCCTCGCACGTCGCGGTCGCCCGCGACATCGAGACCACCGGCAACACGTCGGCCGCCTCCATCCCGCTCGCGATGGAGCGCATGCTGGCGACCGGGCAGGCGAAGAGCGGTGACACCGCACTCGTCATCGGCTTCGGGGCGGGTCTGGTGTACGCCGCCACTGTCGTTACCCTCCCTTGAGCAGATCCGCGCCCCGCGGATCACCACACAACGCGGTACCCCACCGCAACACAGTGAAGGAGCGCCGCAATGGCTAGCAGGGAAGAGATCCTGGAGGGTCTCGCCGAGATCGTCAACGAGATCGCCGGCATCCCGAACGACGAGGTGACCGAGGAGAAGTCGTTCACCGACGACCTCGACGTCGACTCGCTGTCCATGGTCGAGGTCGTCGTCGCCGCCGAGGAGCGGTTCGGCGTCAAGATCCCGGACGACGACGTCAAGGGCCTCAAGACCGTCGGCGACGCGGTCGGTTACATCACCGACCACCAGAGCTGAGCGGTTCTCCCGTCGCGGCGCGTCCGTGACGGCTCACACGCAAGCGCTGTCGCCACCCGCGCGGGGTGGCGCTGCGATCATCCCCGACTGGCGGAGAACGAATTACCGTGAACGCGACCAATCGAACGGTGGTTGTCACCGGTGTCGGCGCCACCACACCGCTGGGTGGCGACAGCGCGACGACGTGGGAGGGCATGGTCGCCGGACGCTCCGGCGCCGGTGTCCTGACGGAGGAGTGGGCGCGGGACCTGCCGGTGAAGATCGCGGCGCGTGTCGCGGTCGAGCCGCTGGAGATCCTGCCGAGGCCCGTGGCGCGCAAGCTGGACCGCTCGGCGCAGTTCGCGCTGCTGGCGACCAGGGAGGCGTGGGCGGACGCCGGTTTCACGGCGCGCGCCGGTGACGACGAGACGGTGGACCCGACGCGGCTCGGCGCCGTCGTGGCGTCCGGCATCGGCGGCGTGACGACCCTCCTCGACCAGTACGACGTGCTGAAGGAGAAGGGCGCCCGCAGGGTGTCGCCGCACACGGTGCCCATGCTGATGCCCAACAGCCCGGCGGCCAACGTCGGTCTGGAGATCAACGCGCAGGCGGGCGCCCACGCGCCGGTCAGCGCGTGCGCCTCGGGTGCCGAGGCGGTCGGCTACGCGGTCGAGATGATCCGCACCGGCCGCGCGGACATCGTGGTGGCGGGCGGCACGGAGGCGGCGATCCACCCGCTGCCGATCGCCGCGTTCGCCAACATGATGGCGCTGTCCAAGAACAACGACGACCCGCAGGGCGCGTCCCGGCCGTACGACAAGGGCCGTGACGGCTTCGTGCTCGGCGAGGGCGCGGGCGTGGTCGTGCTGGAGTCCGCCGAGCACGCGGCGCGGCGCGGCGCGCGGGTGTACTGCGAGATCCTCGGGCAGGGCCTGTCCGGCGACGCGCACCACATCGCGCAGCCCGAGCCGACCGGCCGCGGCATCGCGGCGGCACTCCAGAACCTGCTGGACGCCAGCGACCTCAAGCCGGAGCAGGTCGTCCACCTGAACGCGCACGCGACGTCCACCCCCCAGGGTGATGTCGCGGAGGTCAAGGCGCTGCGCCGTGTCCTCGGCGAGGACCTGGACCATGTGGCGATCTCCGCGACGAAGTCGATGACCGGCCACCTCCTGGGCGGCGCGGGCGGCATCGAGACGGTCGCGACCGTCCTGGCGCTGCACCACCGGCTGGCGCCGCCGACGATCAACCTGGACGAGCTGGACCCCGAGGTGGACGCCGATGTCGTCCGGGGCGAGGCGCGGCCGCTGCCGAGCGGCACGATCGCGGCGATCAACAACTCGTTCGGCTTCGGCGGCCACAACGTGGTGCTGGCCCTGCGGACGGTCTGACACCGCTCCCCGGAGGACTGCGGACGGCCCACTCCCCCCGCTGCGCGCCCAGCGGGACGGAGCGGGCCGTCCGCTTTCCGGCACCGCGTCGCGGCCGGGTCAGTCCGCCGTGGCGGCGGGGTGGGTGCGGGCCGCGGCGGCGATCCGTTCCAGCGCCCCGGCGTGCCGCCTGAACGCCTCGCGCCCCCGCGCGGTGAGCCGTACCGAGGTGCGCCGCGCGCCGGCGAGCTTCCGCTTGTCGATCTCCACGAACCCCTGGGCGGCCAGCGCGGAGAGCTGCTTGGACAGCGCCGATTCGCTGGTGCCGAGCGCCTCCCTGACGAAGCGGAAGTCCGTCCAGCTCGCCGGCGCCAGCAGCGCGACGATCGCCAGGCGCGCCGGGACGTGCAGGAACTCGTCGAAGTCCTCGTCCATCAGCGCCCGCCGCCCGTGACGCCGCGCCGTACCAGGGCGGCGGCCAGCAGGCCGAGGGCGCACAGCACGGCGGACACCACCGTGTGCGGGGCGGGGACGCCGCCCGACCGCGCCGCCGACGACAGCGCCGTGAAGACCGCCACGAGCCCGGTCCCCGCCGCCGCCGCGAGCCACGCCTGCCGGGTGGTGAGCGCCCTGCGCACGGGCGCGCGGCGCAGGTGGAGCGCCAGCGCGCCCAGCAGGGCGAGCGCCGGGAAGAGGACGGCGCCGCCCCAGGGGTTCGGCAGGTCGTACGAGGCGAAGGCGCCGAAGAGGATCAGCGCGGGGATCAGTACGGAGACGGGCGAGGTCGCGTACCGCAGGTAGGCGGCGCGTGACTGCTCGCGGCGGTGGCGGATGTCGTCGAGCGCTGTCCGCGCGTCCTTCGGTTCCATGGCGTTCCCCGTCCTTCCCGGCGCTTTCCTCACGGGAAAGTACCACCTGCTTTCCCGTGAGGAAAGTGCCGTGCGGCCGCCGGGGCGGGGTCACGGGCAGCGGACCACCTGGCCCGCCCAGGAGAGGCCGCCGCCGAAGGCGAAGAGCAGCACGGGCGCGCCGGACGGGATCTCGCGGCGTTCGACCAGCTTGGCGAGCGCGAGGGGCACGGAGGCGGCCGACGTGTTGCCCGACTCGGTGACGTCGGTGGCGACCACGGCGTCCGGCGCGCCGAGCCGGCGGACCAGGGACTCGACGATCCGCAGGTTGGCCTGGTGGGTGACGACGCCGCCGAGGTCGGCCGGGGCGACTCCGGCGCGTTCGCAGGCGGCGCGCGCCTTGGGGGCCAGTTCGGTGGTGGCCCAGCGGAAGACGGCCTGCCCCTGCTGGGTGAAGTGGGGCTGCCAGGCGTCGTTGAGGAGGACCGTGTCGCCGCGCGTGGGGTCGGAGCCCCAGACGACGGGGCCGATGCCGTCGGTGCCGTCGGCGGTGTCGTCGGCGCTGATCACGGCCGCGCCCGCGCCGTCGCCGAGCAGGATGCAGGAGGAGCGGTCGGTCCAGTCCACGACGTCGGACATCTTCTCCGCGCCGATGACGAGCGCGTGCCGCGCCGCGCCCGCGCGGACCGAGTGGTCGGCGGTGGCGAGGGCCGTGGTGAAGCCGGCGCAGCCGTTGTTGAGGTCGAACGCGACGGGCGACGGGATGCCGAGGCGGCGGGCGACCTGCGCGGCGATGGACGGCACCCGTTCCATGGCGCTGCATGTGGCGACGGTGACGAGCCCGATGTCGGCGGGGTCGAGGCCCGAGGCGGCGAGGGCCTTGCCCGCGGCGGTGGCGGCGAGGTCGGTGACGGTCTCGTCGCGGGCGATGCGTCGGGTGACGATGCCGGTGCGCTGGCGTATCCAGGCGTCGTTGGTGTCGACCGTGGCGGCGAGGTCGTCGTTGGTGAGCACGTGCTGCGGCTGGTGGTGCCCCAGGGCGGTGATGCGCGTCATGGGGAGCACTATAGCGACCGACCGGTCGGACGCTAAAGCCCGGCGGGCCACTTATAGTTGGCGGCATGAGTCCGCGCCGCTCGGCCGCCGAGGCCGCCCGCACCCGTGACCGGATCATCGACCGCAGCGTGGACCTCGCGTCGCTCGAAGGCCTCGAAGGGCTGACGATCGGCCGCCTCGCCGCCGACCTCGGCCTCAGCAAGTCGGGCCTGCTCGGCCACTTCGGCACCAAGGAGGCACTCCAGATCGCCGCGCTGCGCCGCGCCGCGGCCGTCTTCAACGCGGAGGTCTGGGAGCCCGCCGCACCCGCCGCCCCCGGACTCCCCCGCCTGCGGGCCGTCTGCGCCGCGTGGATCTCCTACCTGGAACGGGAGGTCTTCCCCGGCGGCTGCCTGTTCGTGAGCGCCACCTTCGAGTACGACGGGCGCGGCGGGCCCGTGCACACGCTGCTGAAGCGCCAGTTCCACGCGTGGGGCGAGCGGCTGACCGCCGAGATCCGCGCGGCGGTCCGCGACGGCGGCCTGCCGCGGGGGACGGACGCCGCGCAGCTGGTCTTCGAGCTGTACGGCGTCATGATGAGCCTCAACCACACGATCCAGCTGAACGGCGACAAGGCCGCCGCCACCCGCGCCCACCACGCGGTCAGCCGCCTCCTGACACCGTGACCGCCCGCTCCCCCGCGCTCCGGTAGGCGCACCACGGCAGGAAGAACTGGACGACCGGCCCCACCGCCAGCGCGTACAGCACCGTCCCCGCGCCCACGCTCCCGCCGAGCAGCCACCCGGCGGCCAGCACCGCCACCTCGATCAGCGTCCGCACGCGCCGCACGGACCGCCCGGTCGCCGCCGCCCCCGTCATCAGCCCGTCGCGCGGCCCGGGACCGAACCGCGCGCCGACGTACACGGCGACCGCGAACCCGTTCAGCACGACGCCGCCCGCCAGCAGGCACGCCCGCGCGGGGAGGCCGAGGCCCGCCGGGACGACGGCGAGCCCGAGGTCCGAAGCGACGGCGAGCACCGCGATGTTGGCGACCGTGCCGAGCGTCGGGCGCTGCCGCAGCGGTATCCACAGCAGGAGGACGAGGACGCCGACGACCGCGCTGATCGCCCCGAAGCTGAGCGGCGTCCGCAGCGCCAGCCCCTCGTAGAGCACGCTCCACGGGTTCGCGCCGAGCGCCGCGCGCAGCAGCAGCGACAGGCTGAAGCCGTAGAGCGCCAGGCCGGCGAGCAGCTGCGCCAGCCGCCGCACCGGCCGCTCGCCCAGCCGTACGTACCCGAGCGCCGTCCGCTCCCGTCCCATGTCCGCCTCCTCGTACCGTGCCACCTGCGACAGTCTGTACAGTCGGCGGCCTGGAACAACGGGCCAATATGGGAGGAGCGGCATGGTGACGCGCACCGGTGGCACGCTCGGCGGACCGCAACTGGCCGCCCTGCTGTCCGACGCGGCGGCGGCACGCCCCGCGTACCGCTCCCTCGCGCGGGCCATCAGCGCCCTGATCCTGGACGGCCGGATCGCCCTCCACGTCCGCCTCCCCGCCGAACGCGACCTCGCCGCCGCCCTCGGCGCCAGCCGCGCCACCGTCACCGCCGTCTACGACCTGCTGCGCGCGTCCGGCTTCGCCCGCAGCCGCCGGGGCGCGGGCACCTGGACCGACCTGCCCGCCGACCACGCCCCGCGCGGCGTCACCCGGCTGCTCGGCGCCGACGACAGTGCGATCGACCTGGCCAGGGCCGCGCCCGAACCGCCGGAACGCCTCCTCACCGACGCGCTCGCCCGCGTCACGCCCCACCTGGCCGAGCACACCCGCACCCCCGGCTACCACCCGTACGGCCTCGCCCCGCTGCGCGCCGCGATCGCCGAGCGCTTCACCCGGCGCGGGCTCGCCACCGTCCCCGAGCAGATCCTCGTGACGTCCGGCGCGCAGCACGCGCTGTCGCTGGTCCTCGGCCTCCTCGCCCGGCCAGGCGACCGCGTGCTGACCGAGAACCCGACCTACCCCAACGCCCTCGACGCCCTGCGCCGCGCGCGGCTGCGGACCGTGCCCGTCCCGGTCACCGACGAGGGCTGGGACGCGGAGATCACCGAGTCCACGCTGCGCGAGGCCGTCCCCTCGCTCGCCTACCTGATCCCCGACTTCCACAACCCGACCGGCCGGCTCATGCCGGACGGGACGCGCGCCCGCGTCCTGCGCGCCGCCGCGCGGTCCGGTACATGGCTGGTCGCCGACGAGACGCTGACCGGACTGGCGCTGGACGTCCCGCCGCCCGCGCCGTTCGCCGCGCACGCCGCGCCGGGCGTGGGCGCGCAGGTCGTCACGGTCGGCTCGCTGAGCAAGACCCACTGGGCCGGGCTGCGCGTCGGCTGGCTGCGCGCGCCCGCGAGGCTCGTCACCGAACTCGCCGGGCAGCGCGTCGCCACGGACATGGGCGGCCCCGTGCTCGACCAGCTGCTCGCCCTCGACCTGCTCACCGGCACGGACGACCCGCTGCCATCCCGCCTCGCCCTGGCCCGCGAGCGGCGCGCCGCGCTGACGGCGGCGCTGGCCGCTCACGTGCCGGGGTGGCGGTGGCGCACGCCGCCCGGCGGGCTGTCGCTGTGGGTGGACCTGGGCGAGCCGGTCGCCTCGGCGCTGGCCGGGCGGGCGCGGGAGTACGGGGTGCGGATCGAGGGCGGCGCGTACTTCGGGACCGACCCGGGGCTGTTCGAGCAGCGGCTGCGCATCCCGTACACGCTGCCGCCCGACACGCTGCGGGAGGCCGTACGGCGCCTCGCCGCCGCGCTCGCCGACGACCGTACGCGCCACCCCGCGCCCCGCACGCCCCACTGGATCGCCTGACCCGTACGGGGGAAATCCCCACCCCGTTACTGGCGCTGCCAGGCGTGTGCGGCGGACTACGCCGCACCTAGCGTGCAGGCATGCCAACCTCCCTACGGATCAGAGCAATTGCGGCATGCGCGGCGGCCCTCGCCATCACCGCGACGGCCACCGCCGGCGCCACCCCCGGCCACCACGACCCCCTCGCGCGGTTCCACCACCAGCGCATCGACTGGCACCCCTGCGCCCTCGGCCCCGACGACGACACCGGGCAGGCCCTCGACGCCGCCGGCGCCGACTGCGCCGACCTCACCGTGCCGCTCGACTACGCCGACCCCGGCGGCCGGACGATCACCGTCGCCATCTCCCGCCTCCGCGGCGCCGACACCGCCCACCACGTCGGCCCGCTGCTGCTCAACGACGGCGGCCCCGCCGGGGCCAGCCTCCACATGCCGCTCACCAAGTCCGAGGTGATGGGCGACACCGCCGACCGCTTCGACCTGATCGGCATGGACCCGCGCTTCGTCGGCCGCAGCACCCCGCTCGACTGCGGCTGGGACCACGGCACCGCGTTCTTCCGCTCCGCCGGGTCCGACCGGGCCGCGTACCGCGAGGAGGTCGCCGCCGCGCGCGACATGGCCGAGCGCTGCGAGCGCACCAACGGCGACGTGCTCCCGTACGTCACCACCCGCAACACCGCCCGCGACATGGACGTCGTCCGCGCCGCGCTCGGCGCCGACCGCCTCTCCTACCTCGGCTACTCGTACGGCGGCTACCTCGGTCAGGTCTACAGCCAGCTCTTCCCCGGCCGCACCGACCGCATGGTCCTCGACAGCGTCAGCGACGCCGCCCGCTACCAGCCCAACCTCCTGCGCGGCGCCGAGGCGGCCAACGAGGCGGCCCTGCGCGCCTGGGCGTCCTGGACCGCCGACCGCGACCGCGCGTACGGCCTCGGCGACACGCGCCGCGAAGTCCTGGCGACGGTGGACCACATCCTCGACGCCGCCGCGCGCGAGCCGCTGCGGATCGGCGACACGTACGCGCTGGACGAGCATCTCGTGCCCGGGATCCTGATCGGCGGCCTCGGCAGCGACCTGGACGAGCGCCGCGCCGACCTGGCCGAGACCGTACGCCTCCTGGCGCGCGCGGCGGACCGCGAACCGGTCGAGCCGTCCGAGGCGCTCGCGGGGCAGCTGGCGTTCCTGCTGACGGACGCCGGTTCCGCCTCCTCCAGCCAGATGGCGGCGATCCTGTGCGGCGACGCGGCACAGCGGCAGGGCACCGCGAGCTACTGGCGCGACGTCGAGGCGTCCCGCGCACGGTTCCCGCTGGCCGGGCCGCTGGCGCGCAACATCACCCCCTGCGAGTTCTGGGGCCGCCCCGCCGAGGCGCCGACCGTGCTCGACAACGACACGCCCGCCCTGCTCGTCAGCGCCACCGGCGACCCGCGCACCATCCACCCGGCCGCCGAGGCGCTGCGCGAGCGGTGGCCCAGCTCCCGGCTGCTGACCGTGACGGGCGCCCGCCAGCACGGCCTGTACGGCGAGTACGGCAACGCCTGCGTGGACACGCGCGTCAACACGTACCTGCGTACGGGGCGGCTCCCCGCGCACGACCCGTCCTGCCGGGCGGCGTGACGCCGGCGGGTCAGCCCTTCGGCTCGTCGTGGCTCGCGTAGTAGGTGGCGGCGATGTCCTCGCCCCCGTGCCCCTGCTCGGCGGCCCGGCGGAACCGGTCGGCGCCGCCGCGCGCCAAGTCGAGCCGCACCCCGGCGGACTCGGCGGCGGCGACGATCAGGCGGCTGTCCTTCGCGGCCGTGTCCACCTGGAAGCTGGGCGCCAGGTCGCCCGACAGCATCGCGGCCGTCTTCAGCCGCAGGTAGGCGACGTCCATCGGGCCGCCCTCCACGGCGTCGAGGAAGAGGCGCGGGTCGAGGCCCAGGCCCTCGGCGAGGGTCAGGGCCTCGGCGGCGCCGTGGGTGAGGGCGAAGACCCAGCTGTTGCAGACCAGTTTGAGCCGCGACGCGGCGCCCGGCTCGGTACCGGCCCACACCGTCCGGGCGCCCACGGCGGACAGGACGGGGGCCAGGCGCCCGCGCGCCGCGTCGGGCCCGGCCGCCAGGACGACGAGCTTGCCGTCCTCGGCGGGCTGCCTGGTCCCCAGCACCGGCGCGTCCACGAGGACCAGGCCCTCCTCGCGGGCGAACGCGACCAGCGGTTCGAGCCCGGCCGGGCCCGTCGTCGTGCTCTGCATCCACACCGCGCCGGGCGCGAAGGACCCGGCGGCCTGCCGCATGGCGTCGAGCGTGGCGTCGCCGTCGAACAGCATGGTGAGGACGACGTCGGCGTCCCGCACGGCGTCGGCCGGGCCGTCCGCGACACGGGCGCCCGCGTCGGCCAGCGGCTCGGCCTTGGCGCGGGTGCGGTTCCAGACGGTGACGTCGCATCCGGCGCGGCACAGGTTGCGGGCCATGGCGGCGCCCATGATCCCGGTGCCGAGGACGGTGACGGAGAGGTGTGCGCTCATGCGCGCACGTTAGGCCGTCCCGCCCCGTCACACCACCTGGTGGAGCCAGCGGACCGGCGCGCCCTCACCCGCGTGCCGGAACGGCTCCAGCTCGTCGTCCCACGGCTTGCCGAGGAGCTTGGCGACCTCGGCGTGCAGGTCGCTCTCGCCGCGCGCCGACCGTGCGGCGGCGGCGCGCAGCCGGTCCTCGGGGATCATGATGTCGCCGTGGATGCCGGTGACGGCGTGGTAGATGCCCAGCTGGGGCGTGCAGCTGTACCGCTCGCCCTCGGCCGTGGGGCAGGGCTCGGCGGTGACCTCGAAGCGCAGCATGTGCCAGCCGCGCAGCGCCGAGGCCAGCTTGGACGCGGTGGCGCTCTCGCCCTGCCAGGACAGCTCGGCGCGCCACGTGCCGGGGGACGCGGGCTGGCGGATCCAGTCGAGGCCGACCCGCGTGCCCAGGACTCCCGCGACGGCCCACTCGATGTGCGGACACAGCGCGCGGGGGGCGGAGTGCACAAACAGAACACCACGTGTCGTCACCGGAACCTCCACTTTCGCGTACCTGTGCCCGTCGCCGGACCCTCCGCGCCGCGCGTGCCTCCAGGGCGCCCCCCGACGCTCCCGGTACCACGCACGACCGCCTCCACACCATTGCTACGTCTTCCGGCCGATACGGGCGGATCGGCCCACCGGTGTCCGGCAGTGTCCGGCAGTGTCCACCGGTGACGGGAAGTCATCTTTTACTCTTGTCGAGACACCCGCCACGCAGCGCGCACCACACCCGCCACTGCCAGGACCAAGCTACCCTCCGGCGGCACACTCGCCGCCCCGCCATCACCGGTTCGCCCCCTCACCACGACACCGAGGTACCCGTATGCAGGTCAGCCGCCGCCCGCACGCCGTCACACTGGCCGTCGCCGGGGCCCTGGCGCTGGCCGCCTGCACCTCGTCCGGCGCCCCGGCCCCCGAGGAGGGCCCCTCACCCGACGAGGCGGCGCGGCAGGGCCCCGTCTGGGACACGCGGCCCGGCTCGGTGGCGGCCGTCGGCGACTCCATCACCCGCGCGTTCGACGCCTGCTCCGTCCTCTCCGACTGCCCCGAGGCGTCCTGGGCGACGGGCACCGACTCCGGGGTGGCCAGCCTGGCGCGGCAGCTGCTCGGCGGCGGCGAGGACGCGCTCACCGGCCACGCCTGGAACCTCGCCGAGACCGGCGCGCGGGCCGCCGACCTGCCCGCCCAGGTCACCGAGGCGGTGGCGTACGAGCCGGAGCTGATCACCGTCCTCATCGGCGCGAACGACGCCTGCGCCCCCGACCTCGCCGCCATGACCGCGCCGGACGCCTTCCGGGCCGACCTGGAGGAGTCGATGGACCTCATCCGCGAGCGGCTGCCGGAGACGCAGGTCTACATGTCGAGCGTCCCCGACCTGCTGCGCCTGTGGACGGAGGGCAGCGGCTCGATGATGGCGCGCGCCGTGTGGCGGCTGGCCGACATCTGCCCGACGATGCTGGACGGCGCCGGGGAGGACGAGGTGGCGGCGGCCGAGCGGCGCGAGGAGGTGCGGGACCGGGTGCGGGAGTACAACACCGTGCTGGAGGAGGTCTGCGCCGCCGACGACCTGTGCCGCTACGACGGGGGCGCCGTCTTCGACTTCGCGTTCACGCCGGACCACCTGAGCGACTGGGACTGGTTCCACCCCAGCCGCGAGGGGCAGTCCGAGCTGGCCGCGCTGGCGTACGCGCAGGTCACGGCGGAGTGATCCGGGCACGGGGGCGGTGGGGAAACGGTACGCCTCCGCGGTGGCCGCCGCGGTCACGGGGCCGCCTCAAGGCGCCGGGGGCGGGGACGCTACGGTCGGAGCACCGCGCGTGACATCGCCCGTCCACCCCCCGCCATCCCGCGCCCCCCGAAGGAGCAGCGCCCCATGTCCACGACCCCCGACGGCCCCGGCAGCGCGCCACGGCGCGAGGTGTTCGGCCGGCTGGCCGACGGCACCGAGGTGCACCGCTGGACCCTGGCGCGCGGCGGCACGGCGCTGAAGGTGCTCAGCTACGGCGGCATCGTGCAGACGCTGGAGCGCCCGGACCGCGCCGGGCACCCCGCCAACGTGTCGCTCGGCTTCGACACGCTCGCGCCGTACACGACGGACTCCCCGTACTTCGGCGCGCTGATCGGCCGCTACGGCAACCGCGTCGCGCGGGGCCGCTTCACCCTCGACGGCACCGAGCACCGGCTGCCGGTCAACGACGGGCCGAACACCCTGCACGGCGGCGGCGACGGCTGGGACCGGCGCGTCTGGGACGCCGAGCCGTCCGGCGCGCACGGGCTGACGCTGCGCCTGACCAGCCCGGACGGCGACCAGGGCTTCCCCGGCGCCCTGGCCGTGGAGGTGGACTACCGGCTCGGCGGGGCGGGCGAGCTGCGCATCGACTACCGCGCCACGACCGACGCGCCGACCGTCGTGAACCTGACCAACCACCTGTACTTCAACCTCGGCGGCGAGGGCGGCGGCGGCATCGGCGACCACCGGCTCGGCCTGGCCGCCGCGCACTACACGCCGGTGGACGGGACGCTGATCCCGACGGGCGAGATCGCGCCGGTCGCGGACACCCCGTTCGACTTCCGGCGGGCGAAGCCGGTCGGCCGCGACCTGCGCACGGCCCACCCGCAGCTGCTGCGCGCCCAGGGGTACGACCACAACTTCGTGCTCGACAAGGGCGTCACCGCCGCCCCCGAGCACGCCGCGACGCTGTACGACCCGGCGTCGGGCCGCCTGATGACCGTCGCCACGACCGAGCCCGCGCTCCAGTTCTACAGCGGCAACTTCCTGGACGGCACGCTGACCGGCCCCTCGGGGCGGACGTACCGGCAGGGCGACGCGCTGTGCCTGGAGACGCAGCACTTCCCCGACTCGCCCAACCACCCGGCGTTCCCCAGCACGGTGCTCCGCCCAGGCGAGACCTACACGTCCTCGACGGTGTACGCCTTCGCCGTGCGCTGACCCCGCCCGCCGGAGAATTCATCCGTCCGTGTCCACCGCACGCGGCGCGTACCCCGGTACGGCGCGTCCTGACGGGGGGTTGCCTCCAGGGGCGGCGGTGGGTGGAATGACGGGTGTGGTCCCCGTGGACGCGTACCGCGCGCCCCCGGGACCGCCGCGGACGCCGCGCCACATGGGGGGACCTCACGCATGGACACGCCACCGCCACCACGACGGTCCGCCGCGACACGACCCGAGGGGGCGTCCGTCCGCGTCGGCGCGCTCGTGCCCCTGACCCGGCCCGGCTGGACCGAGGCGGGGCGGCACCTGCTGGCCGGTCTCGAACTGGGCGTCCGCGAGGCCAACCTGACCGGCGGGATCGGCGGACGGCCGCTC
The DNA here is from genome assembly GCF_047200595.1 of Streptomyces sp. MS19. NCBI lineage: Bacteria > Bacillati > Actinomycetota > Actinomycetes > Kitasatosporales > Streptomycetaceae > Streptomyces > Streptomyces sp. MS19. Next base: position 20,080 of record NZ_JBJZOH010000005.1, read on the forward strand.
GCGCTGGCCGTCCGCGACACGGCGGCCGACCCGCGGCGCGCCGTGGCGGCCGTGGACGCGCTGGCCGACCTGGGCGTGGCCGCCCTGGCCGGGGAGTACCACAGCGTCACCGCACGCTCCGTCGCGACCAGGGCCGACGCCCTCGGCCTGCCGTTCCTGTGCTCGTCCGCCGTCCTCGACGCGCTCGCCGAGCAGCCGGTGGAACGGGTCGCCCGCCTCAGCCCGCCGCAGTCGCGCGGCTGGCGGGTCTACGCGGACTTCCTCCTCGGCGCGGGCCACCGGCGCGTCGCGGTCGCGGCCCAGCGGAGCGTGTACTGGGCGGCGGGCGCCCGCGTCCTGCGGGAGCACCTCGCGCCGCGCGGCGGCACCGTCGCCGAACTGGACATGGACGCGCTCACCCCCGCCGCCGTGTGCGACGAGCTCGTCAGGCGGCGCGCGACCGCGCTCCTCCTCCTGGCCGGCCACCCGGAGCCCGCGGTGTCGGTCGTGCGGGCCGTGCGGGGCGACCGGCGGCTGGCCGCGCTGACGATCGGCGCCCCGGCCGGGCAGCCGGAATTCGCCTGCTGGGCGACGGCGCTGGGCGGGGACGGCGCCGGGGTCCCGTTCCTGCGCTACCTCCCCGCGCGCCTCACGCCGCTGGGCGAACGCGTCCGGCGCGACCTGCGCGCGCGTCTCGGCGAGGCCCCGTCCTTCGTCGCCTTCGAGGGGTACGACACGGCCGCCGTCCTCGCCGCCGCGCTGCGTGCGCCCGGCGGCGTGTCCTGGCCCGGCGTGGAGGTCGCGGGCACGCGCGGGCGGATCACGTTCTCGCGCACGCCCGGCACCGGCGTGTGGCAGTGGGCCGGGGCGCCGGTCCAGATCACCGACCGGGACCCGGCGGCCCCCGACCGCTTCCGCGTCCTGCACACCGACCGGCGGGGCGGACAGGACCGGCAGGGCAGACAGGGCACCGCCGCCTGACCGCGCCCCGGCCGGGGCGTCAGTGGCCGCCGCAGCAGGGGTGCGGGTCGGGGATCTCGAACGGCACGTACCGCCCGCCCCGCGACGGCATCAGCCGCAGCAGCAGTTCCCCGCGCTCCCACTGCGGGCGTACGTGGCCGCACGTGTCGAGGTACGCCCCCGGGTCGGGGACGGTCCCGCCCAGGACCTCGGCGCGTTCCACCGCGGTGGTGGCGTACAGGTCGGCCAGGGTGAGGCTGTCCGGCAGCGCCTCCGAGCCGGGGAAGACCACCGCCCTGCCCGCCGCGCGGCGCTCCGCGTCGGCGAGCCACGGCGCGCCGGTGACCACCGCGAGCCCTTCCCCGGCCGCCGCCCCGGCGAGCGTGCCGGGGAGGGGGCCGGCGCCGGGGAGCACCAGGGCGAGGGCGACGCCGGGGTCCGGGTCGCGCACCAGGTGCGTGGTGGCGAACGCGCCGGCCGGCAGCGGGAGTCGTTCCGCCAGCCGGCGCAGCAGGTGGTCGGCACGCTGGAGGGTGGTGATCCCACCGGTGAGGCCGGCGGCGGTCATTCGGTGACGACCCAGATCGGGTTGGAGTAGAACCACAGGTCGAGCCACGGGTCGGCGTCGCCGAGGACGTCGAGGGCCGGGCCCGCCGGATCGACGGCGGCGCCGTTCAGACCGGTCTGGACACGGTTGCCGTCCGTGCCGCGCAGGCGCACGTAACCCGGGCGGTCCACGCGGCCGAGGCGGTACGTGAAGCGGACGGTGCCGCGCGTCTCGTCCACCTCCCACGACGTGGCGACCCTGGTCTCCGGCGCGTGGAACGTGTCGCGGTCCCTGGCGCGGCCGGTGACGAGGCCGCGGATGACGTCCACACGGGCGAGGCGGGGCACGAACTGGGCGGCGTTCGGGCCGTTGGCCAGCGCGATCTCGATGCTCAGCTCCACCCGCGAACCGCGCCTGACGTGCAGCGTGCCGCCCAGCGTCGCCGAGCGGCTGCCGGAGCGCAGCTCGGCCTTGAGGCCGGAGATCAGGCCGCCGTGGTCCACCCAGACGCGGCCCTCGCGGATGCCCTGCATGACGGCGGCGTACGAGAAGCCGTACGCGCCGACGTGCGTGCGGCTGTACTGGCCCGGCCAGTAGTCGCCCGCCGTGAGGTTGAGGCCGCTGCCCCGGTAGACGGGGGCGCCGTGGAAGCCGTCGCGGTCGAAGTCCGTGTCGTCCGGGCGGGTCGAGGTGTCGGCGTAGACGACGTGCGAGTCGGAGTTGGCGGTGATCCACCAGGGCTTGCCCTCGGACAGCAGGCTGTCCCACAGGCCGCCGACGGTGGCGGTCATCCAGTCGAAGCCGCCCCAGGTGCGGTAGCTCTCGGCCGGGTAGCCGGGGAACGAGTTGGCGCCGGGGCTGCCGCCGTACGCGCCGCGGCCGCCGCCGGGGCCGTGCGGGGCGGGGATGCCGGACGCCTGGTGGCCCGGCGCGCCCTCGAAGCCGACGGCGATGTCCGGCTGGGCGTCGCGCCAGCCGCGGATCTCGTGCGGGGAGTCCACGCCCTGGCGGGCCGGGTGGTTGGCCAGCATCAGGGCGTCCTTGACCTTGCGGCGCCTGACCTGCTGGGCGAGGAAGTCCAGGCCGGAGATGGCGAGGGCTTCGTTGGCCGGGGTGGAGGCGGACGCGTTGTTGACGCTGCCGTCGTAGCCCGCCTCGAACTGCTTGAGGACGCTGACCTCGTGGTCGCCCGGGTGGACGAAGACGGTGCCGTGCTCGGCGGCCGGGATGTTCCACTCCAGGCCCTGGAAGACGAGGGTGTCCTTGTACCGGTCGCGGGCGCGCTTGATGTCGGGGTTGACCTTCTCGACGCCGATGCGGTGGTGTGTGGCGCTGCCGTGGTCGGTGACGACCATCCAGTCGAGGCCGAAGCGGGTGCCGTTGCCGACCTGGTCCACGACGCGGTACTGGCCGTCGGGGCTGTACTGGGTGTGGATGTGGTGGTCGCCCGCGAGCCACAGCAGGCGGTTGCCGCCGCCGTTGCCGCCGTTGCCCCGGCCGTGGGCGGAGGCCGTGCCGGTGAGGACGCCCGCGCCCGCGGCACCGGCGCCGAGCAGCCCGGCGCGGCGCAGCATGCCGCGGCGGGACAGCTGGTCGGGCGACAGTTCGGTGTCCGGCACGCCGAGGTCGAACGCGGCGGGCAGCGGACCGGCCTCGGCGCCGTCGCCGTGCGCGTGACCGTGCGGGTGGTCGTGGTCGTGATGGTGGTGTCCGTGCCCCATGGCGCGCTCCCCGGTGGTTCATGGCTGAACTTGTGCCGCACGCAGCCTGTTCGCGCCATGTGAACGGGGGGTGTTGCGCAACGGTCCGGAAGCCGCCGATCGCCTGACCGGATACCGCCCCTGTGGCCGGAAAACATCCGTCCCCAGGAACCGGTACCGGCCGGGGGTGCCGTCAGGCCAGGCGTATGACGTTCCAGGACAGTGGTTCGAGCGTCGCCCGCAGCACACCGTCCGTGAACGTCGTGCCGCTCGCCGCGTGGGGCGTCACGCGGTCGGGGTCGGCCAGGGTGTTCCTCGCGTCGGGGTCGGCGTCGGCGAGGACGCCGTGCTCCACGACCTCGCCGAGCCCGAGGGCGCGCAGGGTGACCTCCAGCGGGAGCGCGTCGTGCTGGTGCCGGTTGACGGCGAAGAGGGTGACGGCGCCGGTCTCCTCGTCCCGCACGGCCGTGGCGTGCAGCAGATCGACCTCCCCGAAGCGCCGCGTCGTGTGCCTCGGGCCGTCCACGCGGACGTCCAGCACGGTGCCCCGCCCGTACCGTGACGCCTGGGCGAAGGGGTGGAACGTGGTCTGCCGCCAGGCCGGTCCGCCCGGCTCGGTGGCGATGGGCGCGATCACGTTGACGAGCTGCGCGAGGCAGGCGACCTTCACCCGGTCGGCGTGCCGCAGCAGCGCGATGAGCAGCGAGCCGAAGACGACGGCGTCGGTGACGCTGTAGTTGTCCTCCAGCAGGCGCGGCGCCTCGGCCCAGTCCTCGGGCTTGCCCTCGCCGGACAGCGTCGGCGCGCTGCCGTCCTGGTACCAGACATTCCACTCGTCGAAGGACAGGGTGATCCGCTTGTCCGACTTCAGCCGGGCGGCGACGTGGTCGCAGGTCGCCACCACGTTCTCGATGAACGACTCGGTGTCCACGGCCGAGGCGAGGAACGAGTCGCGGTCGCCGTCCCGCTCCTGGTAGTAGGCGTGCAGCGAGATGTGGTCCACGAGGTCGTGGCAGTGCGCGAGGACGGTCGCCTCCCAGGCGGCGAAGGTCTCCATCTCCTGCGAGGAGCTGCCGCAGGCGACCAGTTCGACGTCCGGGTCGAGCTGCCGCATGGCGCGCGCCGTCTCGGCGGCGAGCCTGCCGTACTCGTCGGCGGTCTTGTGGCCGGTCTGCCAGGGGCCGTCCATCTCGTTGCCCAGGCACCACAGCCGTATGCCGTACGGCTCGGTGTCGCCGTGCGCCGCGCGGCGGTCGGACAGCTCGGTGCCGGCCGGGTGGTTCGCGTACTCCTGGAGGGCGAGGGCGTCGGCGACGCCCCTGGTGCCGAGGTTGAGCGCCATCATCGGCGTGCTCCCGGCCTTGCGGACGAAGTCCATGAACTCGCCGATCCCGAACCGGTTGGACTCCGTGGACCGCCAGGCCAGGTCGAGCCGCCTCGGCCGCTCCGCCACCGGCCCCGTGCCGTCCTCCCAGCGGTGGCCGGAGACGAAGTTGCCTCCGGGGTAGCGGATGACGGTCACCCCCAGCTCCCGTATGAGGCCGAGCACGTCGGTGCGCAGACCTGCCTCGTCGGCGGCGGGGTGGCCCGGCTCGTGGATGCCCGTGTAGACGCAGCGGCCGAGGTGTTCGACGAAGGACCCGAACAGGCGCGGGTCCACGGGCGAGACGGTGAAGGCGGGATCGACGGTGAACCGCGCCGTCCCGGGGGCGGCGGACAGAGTGGCTGACGACGGCTGCGGTACGGCGTTCATACGGGCCTCTGGTGGTGCGGCGGACGTGGAACGCAGGGGGAACGACCCGCCGAGCACGCATCGTTCCCGTTCACCGGTATGACTTACCGAGCGTCACGATCCCGCCCGCCGCGGGCCCCGCGTCCGGCTACAGCGCGACGACCATCTTCCCGGTGTTCTCGCCGCGCAGCATGCCGAGGAACGCGTCCACGGCCCGCTCGACGCCGTCCACCCGCGTCTCCCTGGCGACCAGCGCGCCCGAGCGCAGCCAGCCGCCCACCTCCTCGGCGAACTCCGGGCGCAGCGCCTGGTGGTCGAGCACGAGCATGCCCTCGATCCGCAGCCGCTTGGCGATGAGCTGCGTGAGGTTGCGCGGCGCCGCCGGGGGCTCGGTGGCGTTGTACTGCGAGATCATCCCGCACACGACGGCGCGGCCGTGGACCGTCAGCGCCCCGATGGCGGCCTCCAGGTGCTCGCCGCCGACGTTGTCGAAGTACAGGTCGATGCCCTCGGGGGCGGCCTGCGCGAGCTGCTCGGCGACCGGCCCGTTCCGGTAGTTGAACGCGGCGTCGAAGCCGTACTCGTCCAGCAGCGTCCGCACCTTCTCGTCCGACCCGGCGCTGCCGATGACGCGGGCGGCGCCCTTCAGCCGGGCGATCTGTCCGGCCTGGCTGCCGACCGCGCCCGCCGCGCCCGAGATGAACACCCGGTCGCCCGCGCGCAGTCCGCCGGTCTCCAGCAGGCCCGCGTACGCGGTCAGACCCGTCATGCCGAGGACGCCGAGGTACGCGCTGAGCGGCACGCCCTCCACGGCGTCGATCCGGGTGGCCTGCGGGGCGGGCAGCGTGGCGTACTCGCGCCAGCCGAAGTGGTGCAGGACGTGGTCGCCCGGCGAGAAGGCCGGGTCCTCCGAGGTGACGACCTCGCCGACCGCGCCGCCGGTCATGGGCTCGCCGAGGCGGTACGGGGGCGCGTACGACTCGACGTCGTCCATCCAGTTGCGCATGGCCGGGTCGACGGACAGGAAGAGGTTCCTGACGAGCAGTTCCCCGGGGCCCGGCCGCTGGACGGGGAGGTCGCGCAGGGCGAAGTTCTCCTGCCTGGGCCAGCCGTGCGGGCGGGCGACGAGGTGCCAGGCGCGGGCGGTGGCGGGCGGGGTGGCGGACATGTCGGGCCTCCGGCCGTAAGCGGAACGGGTGTGCTCTGGTTCACCCATCATGGCTCCGGCGTCCCGGCCTCGGCACGAACCCGCGCCTACGCGGCCCGCACAACGTCAGGTCCGCCCGGCCGCCGCGTGCGCTCAGCCGGCAAACGGCGTCCCCGGCAGGCCGGCACCCGCGCCCGGCAGCACCAGCACCGACCCGGCGGCCGGCTCGGCGCCCGGCGGGAGGCCCGTGCACGCGGTGGTGATGTAGAGGTCCGTCAGGTCGGGGCCGCCGAACGCGCACGCGGTCGGGCGCGAGACGGGCACCTCCACGGTGCGGTCGAGCGCGCCCCCGGGGGTGAAGCGGTGGACGGCGCCGCCGTTCCTGAACGCGGCCCACACGCAGCCGTCCGCGTCCACCGTCATCCCCTCGGGCGAGCCGGTGAACTCGGCGGTGTCCACGAGCGGCCTGCGGTCGCGCGCACGCCCGTCCTCGGTGACGGTGAAGACATCGATGCGGTGGGTCGCTGTGTCGGCCCAGTACATCAGCGCGCCGTCCGGGCTCCAGCCGGTGCCGCCGCCGGCGGTGGCGTCCGGCACGACCGTCTCGGTGCTGCCGTCCGGGGCGACGCGGGTGAGGGTGCCGCCGCCCTTCTCCTCGTCGTCACGCGTGGTCCCCGCCCACAGCGCGCCGTCGGGCGCGACGGCCGCGCCGCTGCCCCGCCTGCCGGGCACGGGGTCCTCGACCAGCCAGGAGAAGCCGCCGGACGCGTCGTACAGGCCCACGCCGTCCCGCAGGTTCACGACCAGGCCGCCGCCCTCGCGGGGCCTGGCGGCGCCGACGTGCTGCCCGGTGTCGAGCACGGCCTGCCTGCCGGTGGCCGGGTCGAAGAGGTGGACCCGGGAGGTGAGGACGTCCACCCAGATCAGGCGGCGTGCCACCGGGTCCCAGACCGGTGCCTCGCCCAGCTCGGCGTGCGCGGCCACCGCGATTTCGATCATGACCTCTTCCCTACACCCGTCCCGGCCGCGAGCGGCCGAGCCGCTCCGGGAGAGGCGCGCCGGGCCGCCACCCGGAACACGGCAGTGACTCCCATCAGGGCGTGCAACGGCCGGACCACCCCGTCCCCGGGCGGCCCGGCGTCCCGCCGCACGCCCGCGTCAGCCGTGCGACTGCGCGGCCCGGTGCTCGCCGACCGCCCGCAGCCTGCTGCTGACGGGCCCCGGCAGCCGGTCGCCCGCCCGGTCGGCCACCGCGCCGGCGGCACGGGCCGCCGCCTGCCGCCCGGTCTGCGCGGCGGTGTCGACGCTGTTGCGCACCGCCGGGTTCTCGGCCAGGCGGCGCGCGGCGAGCCGCAGCTGCTCGTACCGCTCACGCCCGGCGCGCGCCCCGAGCACGTACCCGACGGCCGCACCGGCGATGAATGTCAGCTTGCGCATGATTGCTCCCCTTTTCAGTGTTTCTGCCCTGCTTGATCCTCGCGCGGAGTGCCGCGCCCTCGGCAACCGGATGTCCCGGATACCGATTTCGAAGCACCCCCGTGGATGCGCTAATGTAAGCGGCGCGGCGAGGGCGGCACCCGACCACGGGAGGCGACGGACCCGAGCGGCGCAGTCCCCTGTAGCTCAATTGGCAGAGCAGCCGGCTGTTAACCGGCAGGTTACTGGTTCGAGTCCAGTCGGGGGAGCATCATCGAGAGTTACGCCAAAGGGCCCCTTCCGGGGCCCTTCTGCTGTTTTCACGCATCTCTCCCGGAACTACGGGAACCGATCACCCCGTGCCCGCAGTCCCTTGCTGTGTACGAAGCACCCCGCCCCGGGCGGGAGATCGTATGAGCAGCTATGCTGCGGCAGACGGCGCGTACAGATGTACGCGGCACGCCGTCACGGGGCGGTAGCTCAGCCGGTTAGAGCAGCGGACTCATAATCCGTCGGCCGTGGGTTCGAGTCCCACCCGCCCCACCTCCGCCGCCCGTTCGTACCGGGGGGGCGAAACGGTGAGGGTTCCGCGGCGAGTTGCGGATCACGGGAGCGGACCCGCACCGCACCGGCCCGCGTGCGGGGCAGGACGAGGCTCCGACGCGTGAGCGCTGCCCCCACGGCGACGCGGAACGGGAAGACCGCGACCACCAGGAGCGGACTCGGCGCGTCCGCCACGTGCAGCATGGTCGCCCTCCCGGACTGGGCGGAAGCATGCCTCGCCCCCGGGCGGTCAGGGGACCCGCGGGCGGGTGGTCCCCGCTTCGGCGAAGGGGGCGTAGTGGTCGGTGAAGAGCTTGCCGACCAGTTCGCCGCGGCTGGAGACGCGGACCTTCTCGAACACGGCCTTCACGTGGTCGCGGACGGTGTGCGGCGACAGGTGCAGTTCGTGCGCGATCCTGCCGGTCGGCAGGCCGCGCGCGATGCACTGCGTCACCTGGCTCTCCCGCTCGGTCAGTTCGTAGGCGTCCACGATGAGCGGGACGATCTCCGAGGTGGCGGCGGGTCCGAGGACCACGGCGGACGGGCCGGGGGCGCCGCCGGCCTCGCGCAGGCAGGAGGCGTGGCACACCAGCCAGCGGCCCGAACGGGTGCGGACGCGGACGCGCGCCGGGCCACGGTCGTGGCCGTCCGCGACGGCGCGGGCCTTGAGGGCGGTCGCCCGTACCCAGGCCGGGAGGCGGATGCCGAGGGCGGTGGGCGTGGCGGGCCCGGCGGGGAGGTCGTCCAGGTACGCGCGGGCCTCGTCGTTCGCCGAGAGCAGGTCGCCCGAGGGGCCGAGGAGGAGCAGCCCCGGGCCGTGCGGGGCACCGGCCGGCGGGTGGGACGCGGGCTCGGCGAAGGAGCGCAGGACGCGGGCGAGCGGGGTGGCCAGGCCCGCGACCAGGCGCGTCTCCGCCGGGTCGAACGCCGGGCGGCCCTTCGCGCGGAAGAGGCTGAGGTGCCCGTACGGCCGTCCGCCGACGCGCAGGACGGCGCGCAGCTCGTCCGCGAAGCCGCGCGGGCGCATGAACCGCTGGTACAGGGTGCTGCGGGCCGGGAGGCCGCCGGTGGCCTCCCGGAGGCTCGCGACCGGCTCCGGCGCCTCGGCGAGGTCGCGGTAGAGGTTGACGTTCTCGGTGAACAGCTCGCACTCCCAGTAGACCGCGCAGCCGCCCTCGTCGAGGTTCTCGGCCCGGACGGGCGCGGCCATCAGCCCGGTGAGCGGGTCGGTGGCGCGCCACACGGACGCGTCGTACGGCAGCAGGACGCGCAGCGCGGCCGACGCCTCGGCGAACATGCCGAGCGCGTCGGGCGCCTTGGCGGCGCGGGCGATCACGCGGGCGGGGCCGGTCGCGCGCCTGGAGGCCGTCGATGAGGTCACGTGCCGATCGTCGCAGGCCGGGGCGCGCGGACCAACCCCCCGATCGCGGGGGTCACTCGCCGCCGTCCCCGCCGTCCCCGCCGTCGCCGCCCCAGCCGCCGCCACCGCGGCCGGGGGAGCCGCCCGCGCCGCCACTGTAGTCGGGCCGGTTCCTGCGGATCTCCCGGAGAATCTTCTCGTTCCGGCGCCGCATCCGCTTTTCCAGCTGCCTGTCGTACTTGGTCTTCCGCCGGGTCGGCCGGTAGGCGCCGCCGGTCGTCCCGCCGCCGCTCCCGCCGCTCGCGATCGCGCAGATGACCAGCGCGATGATGCCGAGTATCACCAGCAGTTCCACGGTTCCCCTGTCCGGCCGCCGCGCGGCGGCCCCTGTTCTCCGGTATAGCGGCCGACCGCGCCTGGCATCCCCTCAAACGAGGGGAAGCCGGCAGCCGGGCAGCCCCGTTCGCGCGGGATGGGGGCGGGCCGCCGGCGCGCCCGACACTGCTGCCCGTAACCGGTGGCAGCAGGAGGGAACGGTCCATGACGGCACACCTGAGCGCGCTCCTCGCGCCGGGCGACGCGGGGTTCGAGGCGGAGCTGGCGGGCTTCGACCTGGTGGCCAGGCACCGCCCGGCGTACGTGACGCGGGCGGAGTCGGCGGCGGACGTGCGGGCGGCGGTGCGGTTCGCCGCCGGGCGCGGCCTCCCCGTGGCCGTCCAGGCGACCGGCCACGGCATCGCCGCCCCGGCCGACGGCGGCGTCCTCGTCAGCACGCGCCGGATGGACGCCGTGACGGTGGACCCCGGCGCCCGTACGGCGACGGTGGGGGCCGGTACCCGCTGGGGGCAGGTCGTCGCCGCCGCCGCACCGTACGGGCTCGCGCCGCTCAACGGCTCGTCCCCGCTGGTCGGCGTCGTCGGCTACACGCTGGGCGGCGGGCTCGGGCCGCTCGGGCGCGCGTACGGCTGGGCGGCCGACCACGTGACCCGCGCCCAGCTCGTCACGGCGGACGGCGCCGTGCGGGACGTCACGCCCGACCGGCACGCGGACCTCTTCCGGGGCCTGCGCGGCGGCGGGAAGGCGGGCTTCGGCGTCGTGACGCGGCTGACGTTCGGCCTGGTCCCGGTGGCGCGGCTGTACGGCGGCGGCATCCGCTTCCCCGGCGAGCTGGCCGCGCCGCTGCTGCACGCCTGGCGGCGGTGGACGGCGGACGTGCCGGACGCCATGACGTCGTCGGTCGCGCTGCTGCGGCCGCCCGACGCGCCGGAGGTGCCCGCGTTCCTCCGGGGCCGCCTGACCGCGCACCTGCGGATCGCGTTCACCGGCCCCGACGAGGAAGGCGAGCGGCTCGTGCGCCCGCTGCGCGCCGTCGGGCCCGCGCTGGCGGACAGCGTGCGCGGGATGCCGTACGCGTCGGTCGCGGACATCCACCAGGACCCCACCGAGCCGCTGGCGTACCACGAGCGGAACATCGTGCTGCGCGCACTGGACGGGCAGGCCGTCGAACGGCTGCTGTCCCTCGCCGGTCCCGGCAGCCCGTGCGCCGACACGATGGTCGAACTGCGCCACCTGGGCGGCGCGCTGGCCCGCCCCGCGCCCGTACCGGACACGCTGTCGGCGCGGGACGGCGCGTTCACCCTCTCGACGCTGTCCCCGCCCGGGGTGCCGGACACGGTGCTGCACGGCATGGCGCCCTGGGGCACCGGCCGCCGTTACCCCAACTTCCTCACCGGACCCGGCGCGGCCGACGCCGCGCCGGAGTGCTTCTCCCCCGCCGGCCTCGCCCGGCTGCGCGCGCTGAAGGCGGCCTACGACCCGGAGAACGTCTTCCACCCCGGCCACACCCTGCGGGACGCCGCGTGAACGCCGGACCGCGCTACGGCGCGCTCTTCGGCCCGGCCGTCTTCGGCGTCACCGCGGCGGGCGTCGCGCTGCCCGACGTGGCGGCGGCGCTGGACGCCACACCGTCCGCCGTCGCCTGGGTCCTCACCGCGCACGCGCTGGCGCTCGGCGTCGGCACCGCGTTCTTCGGCCGCCTGGCCGACGCGCGGGGCCTGCGCGTGTCGCTGCTCGCCGGTTCCGTGCTCCTCGCCGTGGGCGCGGCGGTGTGCCTGCTCGCCCCCGGGCTCGGGACGCTCGTCGCCGGGCGCCTCGTCCTGGCGGCGGGGTCGGGCGCGATGACGTCCGGCGCGGTGACGCTCTGCGCCTCGGCCGCGCCGGAGGAACGGGCCCGGGTGCTCGCCGGGTTCGGCGCGGTGGTGGCGGTCTTCTCGGCGGGCGCGACGCTCGCGGGCGGCGTGCTCACGGCGTGGGTGACGTGGCGCGTCGCGCTGGTGCTGCCCGCGCTGTCGCTGCTCGCCGTGCCGCTGTGCCTGCGCCCCGCCGGGGCGCGCCGGGGGTCGGGGCGCCGGCTGGATCTGCCGGGGGCGGCGCTGCTGACGGTGGCCGCCGCGTCGTTCCTGCTGTTGGTGCAGGTGCCTGCGCTGGGGCTGGGGGCGCGGGCGGGGGTGGCGCTGGGTGCCGCGTTCGTGGGGGCGGGCGGGCTGCTGGTGTGGCGGGTGCGGACGGCGGAGGGGGCGTTCGTACCGGGGTGGCTGATCGCGGACCGGTTGTTGCTGCGGGTGGCGGTGACGGGTGCGTGCATGTACGCGGGGCTGTTCGCGGCGATGTACGTGACGCCGCAGCTTCTTGTGCGGGAGTACGGCTGGGGGGTGACGGCGGTCGGGGCGTGGCTGCTGCCGGGGGCGGTCGTGGGGGCGGTGCTGTCGCGGCTGGCGGGGCGGCTGCCGATGGCGGCGGGCGGTGCGCCGCTGCTGGCCGGGACGGCGTTGGCGATGGCGGCGGTGTCGGGCGTGGGGTCGTGGGTGACGGCGGCGGCGGTGCCGGTCGTCGGGGCGTCGCTGGGCTTCGCGGCGTTCGCGGTCACGCAGGTCGTCGGGACGGCGCTGCTGTCGAGGCGGGTCGAACCGGGGCAGCGGGGCGGGGCGTTGGGGCTGCTGAACCTCGCGTTCTTCGTCGGCGGCGGGATCGGCAGCGCGACGGCGGGCGCGCTCGCCGTGTACGTCTCCCTCGGTGCGGTGCTCGGCCTCGTCGCGGCTTTCCCGCTGCTGGCGGCGGTGTCGGCGCTGACGCTGGCGGGCCGCCCGTGGCGGGATCGGCGGGTGGTCGGTGAGCCCGGCGCGTAGACGGCCTTCGGCGGCGCGGCACGTGGGCGTCGGTGACCTCGGACGACGAGCACCGCGCGCGGGGGCGGTTGGCGGGGACGGGCCCGCCGGTCCCCGGGCGGGCGCGGGACGGTCCGGTCGTCGAGGACGGCGTGAGGTGTGAACGCCACCGTGGCGGTGGACGGCGCGCGCCGCCGCCGCGGCAACCCTTTGGGCGAGGCGGTCTCCGGAGCCGACCGGCCGTAGGGACTCCCCCGAGGCCGCGCCGGACGGGCCTTCACCTGTGCGAAGCCGCGGCACGTTCTCCCGCGACTGCCGTCTCAGGGACCACAGCGTGCCTGGTAGCGCCCGCCTGCACGCCCCCGCCCCTCACCCAGCGGACGAGCCGCCCGCTCAGTCGGCGTGCAGCTCGCGGGGATGGCGGCGGCCGGGAGCCCGTCGGTGCAGGAGGGAACCGCACAACGGGCCGTACACACTCCCCCGAGCACGTGCCGAACAGGTCTTCGCCGGTGTCCAGACGTTGCGTGCTCCCCCGAGTGGACGGGCGGCCCGAGAGGGGGCGGCGCCGGGTACCTCCCGCGTGATCGCGCGGGCGAACGCGGGCGGCCGTCCCGTTCAGTCGGCGTGCAGCTCGCGGGCGTGGCGGCGGCCGGGGGTCAGGGTCCAGCGCGTGATCAGCGCGGGGACGAGGCCCGTTCCCACGATCGCCAGCGCGGGCGCGAAGCCCGTCAGCGCCAGCCACGTGAGGAACTGCACGACCGCCAGCGCGGCGTGCAGCGGCCGGGCCGCCAGCAGCGCGGCGGCGGGCGCGAGCCAGGTGCGCCAGTGCGTGCCGGGCCGCTCCTCGGCGGCCCGCAGGACGGCGAGCCACCAGGCCGTGCCGAGGCCGAGCAGCGCGACGAGGACGACGAGCCCGGCCGTCCCCTGCCAGCCGCCCGCCGCGTACCAGAACGGGATGCCAGCCAGGAAGCCGGCCGAGGCGCCCGCGACCAGCAGCCCGAGCGGCCACGCCTCGCGGCAGGCGGCGCGGAACTCCCGCAGGTAGGTGCCGACGCCCGTCACCCGCCCGGCGCGCTGCTCGGCGAGCTGCCGCTGGAGGGCGACGGCGGCCGGCCCGTACGTGACGAGCGGGAGCGCGCAGACCAGGAACGTGAGCTGGAGTATCAGGGCATTGCCCACCGTCGTGAGCGCCGAGGTGACCCGCATCGCCCTTCGCCTCCCTTGGCGTGTACGCCGGTCCGCCGCGGGGGTCCCGGTGTGGCCGGAAACTACCGCCGCGTGGCCCGCGGGGGCGGGGGAACAGCCGTTCCGCCCGTCGTCTGGAGTGTCACACAGTAATCGAAACCTCCCTGGAAAAGTCGAGACTGCTACAGCCTTGTAAACCCGGGAACCGTGGTGCTAGCTTCCACGGAAAGCGCTTGCTATGGGGCAGGCGCCACCCCTGGGAAGGTGGAAACTGCATGTCAGGCAGGGCTTTGGCCGCCGTGCTCGCCACCCTCGCGGCGGTGACCACGACGCTGACCGGCTGCTCGGCCGACCACGGGGACACCAACACGCTCCGTGTTCTCCTGGCCAACTTCCCGGCGAACAATCAAGGTCAGGCCGTCTACGACGACATCGTGGACATATTCCACGAGTCGTACCCCGACGTGAAGGTCGAGGCGGACTTCGTCCCGTACGACAACCTCAACGCCAAGATCGCCACCTCGCTGGCCGCCGGCACGACGTACGACGTGATCTCCGCCGGTGTCGGCTGGATACAGCCGCTCGCCGGACTCGGCGCCATCGGCAGCCTGGAGGACGACGGATTCAGCACCGCGGAGCTGGAGGAGCGGGTCTACCCGTCGTTCATCCCGCCGATGCTCCAGGACGGCGAGCTGTACGGCGTCCCGATCGTGGCCAACCCGCGCGTACTGGCCTACAGCAGGAGCGCGTTCGAGGCGGCCGGGCTCGACCCGGACCGCCCGCCGCGTGACTTCGGCGAACTGGTCGCCGACGCCGAGGCGCTGACGCAGCGCGACGGTGACGGGAACATCACCCAGGCCGGATTCGACTTCTGGGCCAAGCCGAGCGGCTACCGGCAACAGTTCGTGGCCTTCCTCGGCGCCGCGGGCGGCACGCTCTTCGACGGCACCGAACCGCGCTTCGACGGCCCCGAGGGCGTCAGCGCGCTGACCACCATGCGCGACCTGATCGCGGACGGCTCCTCGCGGTACGGCTACCAGAACACGGCGCAGACCTCCCTCGTGACGGCGGGCCAGGCGGGCATGGGCTTCGCCAGCCCGTACGTGGACTGCTCGGACGGCGAGGGCGGCATCGGCGCCGCCAAGTGTGACGACCTCGTGTACTTCAGCCTCCAGGACGAGCAGCCGTCGATGTTCACCGGCGGCCGGATCGCGTCGATGGGCGCGCAGACCGAACTGCCGGAGGCCGCCGCCGGGTTCATCCGCGCGATGCAGGACCCGGCGACGCAGGAGGCCATCTCCGTGATGGACGTCGGCGTGCCGGTGGACAAGGCCGCCGCCGACTCGGACTTCGTGCGCGGCAACCCCGCGAGCACGTACGCGGTCGACCACCTGGACACCGCGATCATGGAATACGGCGGGACCAACTTCCTGGAGTTCCGCTCCGCGGGCGGCTGGGCCCTGGACGAGGCGCTCCTCGGCCAGACATCCCCTGACGACGCCCTCTCCTCGCTGGCCGACCTGTCTCGGACCAGAACATGACCACCGGTTCGGAGCTTTCCCCCGTGTCTGTCGTCAACGCACCCTCACCGGCCGGGCGGCGCCGCCGCCGCGGCGGGGTGGAGAGGGCCAGGGCGCGAGCCGGCTGGTTCCTGCTGGCGCCCGCCTTCCTCCACTCCCTCGTCTTCATCGCGATCCCCGTCGTGACCGTCGTCGCGCTCAGCTTCACCGACACCAGGGTGATCGGCGGCGGTTCGTGGATCGGGCTGTCCAACTACACCGAGCTGCTGGACGATCCGCTGTTCCGCAAGGCGGTCGGGCACACCATCGTGTACACGATCGCGGTCGTGCCCGTCGCGATGGCCATCGCCATCCTGGTCGCCATCGGGCTGAACCAGAACATCCGCGGCCGCGCCGTCTTCCGCACCCTCTTCTACATCCCCGTCGTCACCTCGACGGTCGCGGTCGCCGCCGTGTGGCTGTGGATCTACAACCCGTCGAGCGGTCTTGGCAACGAGGTGCTGTCCTTCCTGGGCCTGTCGCGCTCCGGCTGGCTGACCGACCCGGACTCGGCGCTGCCCGCGCTGATGGCCATCGGCATCTGGCAGGGCCTCGGCGCGAAGATGGTGCTGTACCTGGCGGCGTTGCAGAACGTGTCGCCCGAGCTGGTCGAGGCGGCGCGGCTGGACGGCGCGAACCGCTGGCAGGTCTTCTGGAACGTGACCTGGCCCGCCCTCGCCCCGGCGCACTTCTTCGTGCTGGTGACGTCGATCGCGTCCTCGTTCCAGGTGTTCGACCTCGTCTTCGTCACCACCAACGGCGGTCCGGCGAACGCGACCAACGTCCTGGCGTTCGACATCTTCCTGAACGCGTTCCAGCGGCTCGACACCGGCTACGCGGCGGCCGAGACCGTGGTGATGCTCCTGATCGTCGGCGCCTTCGTGTACCTCGGGCGCCTCACCCAGCGCGACCGGAAGGAGGTGTAGGACCGTGGCGACACCCACCCGGGCCACCGCGGCCCCCGCGAAGCCGGTCTCGTACCGGCCGCCGAGCGTCCGCGCCGGACGGGCACTGCTGTACGTGGTGCTGAGCGTCGGCGGCCTGCTGATGGTCGCGCCGTTCCTGTGGATGGTGCTGACGTCGTTCAAGTCCATGGGCGAGGTGGAGGCGTTCTCCTGGCTGCCCGACGGCATCCAGTGGCGCAACTACACGGACGCCCTGGACGCGGCGCCGTTCGGCATGTACTTCCGCAACAGCCTGATCGTCGTGGTCGGGCAGACGATCCCGGTGCTGATCCTGTCCACGGCGGCCGGGTACGCGCTGGCGCACCTGCCGGTGAAGGGCAGCAGGACGTTCCTGAACTACTTCATCGTGCTGCTGACGGTCCCGTTCCAGGTGCTGATCGTGCCGCTGTTCCACGTCGTGCGGCACATCCCGCTGGCCGGGGGCAACGACATCCTCGGCACGGGCGGCACCGGCTGGATCAACACCTGGGCGGCGCTGATCGTCCCGTTCGTCTCGGGGCCGATGTACGTGTTCCTGGCGCGGCAGTTCTTCCTCTCGCTGCCGGGCGAGCTGGCGGACGCGGCGCGCGTGGACGGCGTGTCGGAGCTGGGCATCTTCCTGCGGATCATGATGCCGCTGGCGAAGCCCGCGCTGGTGACGATCGCGCTGTTCAACATGGAGTCGGCGTGGAACGGCTTCCTGTGGCCGCTGGTGGCGACCGCGTCGGAGAACCTGCGTCCGCTCCAGTTCGGCCTGGCGACGTTCGCGCAGAGCGGGGACATCCAGTGGCCGTTCCTGATGGCGATGTCGGCGGTCGCGACGCTGCCGATGATCCTGGTGTTCGTCCTGGGCCAGCGGTACTTCATCGCGGGCCTGGCCAACACGGGGCTCAAGGGATGAGCCCGCTGCCCGCGCCGCGGGCGGCGCGCGACCGGCTCGGCTTCGCGACGCTCGGCTGCCCCGGCGCGCCGCCGGCCGAGGTCGCCGCGCTCGCCCGGCGGCACGGCTGCCCGTACGTCGAACTGCGGTCCGCCGAGGGCGAGATCCTGCACACCGGGCTGCCCGCCGCGCGGGTGGCCCGGGTGCGGGCCGAACTGGAGTCGGCCGGCCTCGCGGTGCTCGCGCTGAACACCTACGTACGGCTGTGCGCGCCGTCCGCGGGGCCGGACGACGACCAGCGGGACGCGCTGCTCGCCCATGTGGACCTCGCCGCGGCGTCGGGCGCGCGGGCCGTGCGTGCCTTCATGAACGATCAGAGCAGCATGAACGATCAGAGCAGCACGAACGATCCGAGCAGCATGCACGATCCGGGCGAACGGGGCGGCGGCGCGCCGACCGAGGGCGAGCGGCGCGCGCTGGACCGGCTCGCGCACGTCGCGCCACACGCGGCCGCGGCGAGCGTCACCATCGCCGTCGAGACCCACGACTCGCACTCCCGCGCCGACCGCACCGCCCGTTTCCTCACCCTCCTCGACCGCGAGGCACCCGGCCACGGCTGCGGCGTCGTCTGGGACACCGCGCACACCTGGACGCACGGCGAGACACCCGCCGAAAGCCTCGCCCTCCTGCGGCCCTGGCTGGCGTACGCGCAGATCAAGGACGTACGCGCACCCGCCGATCCTGTACCCGTCCCGCTGGGCACCGGCGGCTATCCGGTGGACGCCCTGGCCGCCGCACTGCGCGCCGACGGCTACGCGGGCCCGCTGTCCCTCGAATGGGAGCGGATGTGGCACCCGGAGCTGCCCACCCTCGACGAGGCGCTGACCCACGTACGCACCTGGGCCGCGCCCCTGCTCACCGATCCCCCGGAGGAATCCCCCGCATGACCCCCACCCCGCTCGAACTGCCCGGCACCGACCGCTTCGCCGCCGCGCTCACGCGGGTCGCGTCGCCCCCGGAGGACCGCGCGCTGAGCCCGCACACCGGCCTGACCCGCGCCCACTGGCTCGCGGTGGCCGACGACCTGCTGCTGTCGGCGGCCCGCTACCGCTCCCCCGGCGGCGCGCGCATCGACCTGCCGGGTCCGGCGTCGCAGCAGGGCGTGCGGACGGACGGCCTGGAGGGGTTCGCCAGGACGTTCCTGCTCGCCGCGTTCCGGCACGTCGGCGAGGGCGGCGCCGACCCGCACGGCCACCTGGACCGTTACCTGGAGGGCGTCGTCGCGGGCACGCGCCACCCGGGCCGGGACGACACCGACGCGTGGCCGGTGATCGGGCACGTCGGGCGGCACGGGCAGGCGCACGTCGAGGCGGCCTCCGTGGCGCTGAGCCTGCATCTCACCAGGGCCGACTCGTGGGAGCGGCTCTCCCCCGGCGAGCGCGACCGGCTCGACGCCTGGCTGCGCCACGCGCTGCGGCACGAGCCGTCGTCCAACAACTGGTACCTCTTCCCGCTGACCATCGCGAGCTTCCTGGAGGGCGTGGGCCGCGGCGACGAGGAGACGGCGTACGTCATCGCGCGCGGCCTCGGCCTGATCGAGCAGTGGTACCGGGGCGAGGGCTGGTACTCGGACGGCGACGGGCAGGCGTTCGACCACTACGTGGGCTGGGCGCTGCACCTCTACCCGCTGCTGCACGCGCGGCTGCGGGGCGACGAGGCGCTGCTGGGGCGGCTCGGGGACCGCCTTGAGGAGTTCCTCGGCAGCTACGCGCCGACGTTCGACCGCAACGGCGCGCCGCTGCACCACGGACGGTCGCTGACGTACCGCACGGGCACGCTGGCCGCCGTCGCGATGGGCGAGGTCACCGGGCGTACGCCGCTGACGCACGGGCAGTCGCGGCGCGTCCTGTCCGCCTGCCTGCGCTACTTCCTCGACCGGGGCGCGACGACGGACGGCGTGTTCAGCCTCGGCTGGCACGGGCCGCACAGCGAGCCGACGCTCCAGCGCTACTCGGGGCCGGGCTCGCCGTACTGGGCGTCGAAGGGCTTCGCGGCGCTGATGCTCCCGGCGGACCACGGCCTGTGGACGGCGACGGAGGAGGCACCGGCGTACGAGCGGGAGGACTTCGTGCGCAGCATCCTGCCCACAGGGCTGCTCGTGCAGCGCACCGCGCGGGACGGGCTCGTCCGCGTGCACAACCACGGCAGCGACCACGTCAAGCCGCACCAGGCGGACGCCGGGGCACCCGATCCGCTGTACGCGCGGCTCGCGTACTCGACGCGGACCGGGCCGACGACGCTGCACAACGCGCCCGACAACGACGTCTCGGTGCGCTACCGGGGGGTCTGGAGCGTACGGCGCCGCATCCACCGGGCGGGGGGCGGGGACAACTGGATCGCGTCCTGGCACGCGCCGCGTTTCGCGGACTTCGCGCCGTTCGAGGCGAGCCCGGACGCGCCGGGCGGGCCGGTGCTGCCGTCGGTGCGCATCGACAGCGCGGTGGCGGTGGACGGGCCGTGGGAGGTGCGCGTGCACCGGCTGTGGAACGTGCCGCCCGGCGCGCCGGTGCGGCTGTCCGGCTGGGCGGTGGCGGGTGCGGATCCTGAGTCACTGGTGACGGAGCAGGGGAACGGGTCTGTGGCGGTGTCGGCCGAGGTGGACGGGGCGCCGCTGGCGTCGCGGCTGCTGGGGCTGCACGGCTGGGCGGAGGCGCGTACCGAGATCGCCCCTGCGGGGACGGCCTATGGGCGGTGGGCAGTGGTGCCGCAGCTGTACGGCGAGGCGGGCGGCGGGCTGTACGTCGCGCTGGCGTCGCTGGACAGCGACGAGGCCACGGCGGCGCCGTCGGCGGACACCGCCGGGGCACGGGCCGAGGTGGAGGACGGCGGGCGGGTGCGCGTCGTCTGGGCGAGCGGGCGGGCGGACACGGTGATCGACATGGACGCGGTGGCCGCGGTGGCCGTCGCGGCGTGGCGGTGAGTGGCGTGGCGGTGAGTGGCGTGGCGGACGGGCGGACCACGATCGCGCTCGACCTGCGGGACGAGCTGGCAGACGACCTGTTCGACGCCGCGCTGCGGGCGCGGCTGGCGGCGTGCGGCGCGGTCGTGCGGACCGGCGGCAGCGGCGACGCGGCCGTACGGGCCGACGCGGACGTGCTCGTGACGGGCTGGGGCACGCCGCCGCTGCCGGAGCGGCGGGAAGCGCTCGGCCGGGTGCGGCTGGTCGCGCACAGCGCGGGCACGGTGCGGCGGCTCGTGCCGAAGTCGCTGGTGGCCGACGGGGTGTCGCTCAGTCACGCGGCGGCGGGTATGGCGCGTTCGGTGGCGGAGCTGGCGCTGTGGTTCACGATCGGGCACCTGCGGTCGCTGCACAGTGTGGATCGTGCGATGCACGGCGGGCGGGACTGGGCCGCCGCGCAGGCGGTGCCCCTGGGCACGACGGCGGCGGGCACGCGGATCGGCGTGGTGGGCGCCAGCAGGGTGGGCCGGGTGTACATCGAGCTGGTGCGCGCGCTGGGCGCGACCGTGCCGGTGTACGACCCGTACCTCCCGGAGGCGGAGGCGGAACGGCTGGGCGTGGTGCCCACCCCGCTGGACGAACTGCTGGCCGGCTGCCCGGTCGTCGCGCTGCACGCACCGGTGACGGACGAGACGCGCGGCATGCTCGACGCGCGGCGGCTCGCGCTGATCCCGGACGGCGGCGTGCTCGTCAACACGGCGCGCTCGGCGCTGATCGACGGGCCCGCGCTGGTCGCGGAGCTGCGGTCGGGCCGCATCTCGGCGGCGCTCGACGTCTTCGACGACGAGCCGCTGACGCCGGGTGATCCGCTGTGGGAGCTGCCGAACGTCACGCTGACCCCGCACATCGGCGCGGCCACGCGGCACTCGCGCCGCACGCAGGGCGCGATCGTGGTGGCGGAGATCGAGCGCTTCCTGCGCGGCGAGCCGCTGGAGCACGCGATCCGCGCCGACACGTACGACCGCCTGGCCTGACACCACGGGCGTCGGGGCCGCGACGGACACGCGCGGAACCCCGACACCGGTGGCCGGGAGGACGGGTCAGGGCACGACCGGCCTGCGACCCCGCGCCGTCCGGCGCACCAGCGGAACGCGGTCGCGGCGGCCTGACCACCGCCGACGGCAGGACCACGCGCCCGGCGCGAGCAGACGCCCCCTGGGAGCCGGGGACGGCGCGCCGTCCGCCCGCGCCGGGCGGGAGCGAGACGAAGCGGTCCCGGCCGCCCCCGACCGCCGCCACACCCGCGCGCGCCCGGCGTTGTCTCGCGCAGACGGCGGTGAGACGGCCGAGCACACCGCATCACGTCACAGCGAAGTGCCCTGGAGCCGGTCGCCCTTACTCCGCCTTCCTCCGGGGAAGACCGGGGACAGCCGCACCGTCCGGCCGCGCCACGGCCGGAGCGGTACGAAACCGTCCCGGCCGCCGACCACCGCCGCCGCACCTGTGCGCTCCGGCGCCACCGCTGACGGCAGAACGGGCACACCCCGCACACCCTGGCGCTGTCGTCGCGGAGAGGGCGGTGAGGCGGCCGAGCAGACTGCGGCGCGCCACCATGAAGCCTCCCGGAGCCGGTGATCCCGCTCCGCTTCCCTCCCCCAAAGACCCGGGGACAGCACAGCAGTCCGGCCGCGCCGGACAGCAGCGGGACGAAGCGGTCCCGGCCGCCGACCAGCGCCCGTGCCCCGGGGCGCCCTGCCGGGCGGCTGTACCACCTCCTCGGCACCGCACCCGCCCCGGACACCGTCGCGAACCAGTCGCCGCGCACAGCGGTCGTGCCCGTGGCGCGCCGCTGGTCCGGCGGGGTCAGGCCCGGGTGGGAAGGCGGTCCCCGCCACCGGCACGCTCCGCCGCACCGGCGGCCAGCTCCCGTGCCGCCAGCGCGCGACCGATCGCGCGGGAGGTGGCGAAGCCGAGGACGACGACGAGGACGCCGCCCGCCGCGTCCAGCAGGTAGTGGTTCGCCGTGCCGACGATGACGAGGGTGGTCGCCGCCGGGTACACGAAGCCCAGCACGCGCAGCCACGCGTACGGGGCGCACCGCCACAGCACCAGCGCGCACCACAGCGACCAGCCGACGTGCAGCGACGGCATGGCGGCGTACGGGTTGGTGACGCCGGTGAGGGCGCCGAAGCGCGGGTCGTCGAGGTCCTGGGGGCCGTTGGCCGTGTCGATGTAGCCGAGGCCGGGCATCAGGCGCGGCGGGGCGAGCGGGTAGAGCCAGAAACCGGCCAGGCCGAAGAGCGTGGTGAACGCGAGGGCGCGCCGGGCCCTGCGGTACGCGCCGGGGTGGCGTACGAGCAGCCAGCCCAGGATCGTCAGCGGGACGGCGAAGTGGAACGTGCCGTAGTACACGTCCATGGTGTCCGCGAGCCAGGGCCGGTCCGCCACGAAGTGGTTGACCGCGTGCTCGATGTCGATGCGCAGGAAGCGTTCGATGTCGAGGATCTGGTGGCCGTGCGCCTCGACGGTCTCGCGGTCCCCGCGCACGTAGCCGCGTACGTAGGAGTAGGCCCAGTAGCCGACGCGGATCAGGGCGAGTTCGAGCAGCAGGTTCGGCCGGGAGGCGAGGCCCGCGCGTGCCGGGTGGGACCACGACTCGGATTCGCGGGGCAGGAAGCGCAGCACGCATGTGGCGAGCAGGACGCAGATCAGCGGGATGTTGTCGGCGAAGACGGCCAGCGAGTCCATCTTCGGCAGCAGGGCGTCCCCGGGCACGACCAGGGCGAGGACGACGAACACCGGCCACATGGGGCGGTCCGCGGTGCGGCGGCCGACCTGTCCGGCGAGGGCGAGGGCCAGCCACAGCTGGGCCTGCTGCGGGGCGGCGGGTGTGGCGGCCAGGGCGGCGCAGCCGATGAGGGCGGCGGCCAGCAGCGGCTGCCCGTCCGTGGTGTGACGGGCGGCGCGGCGCAGGGCGAGCGCGCAGACGGCGGCGGCCAGTGCCGTGAACAGGACGATCTCGCCGGGGCCGGTGAGCCCCAGTCGCAGCAGTGCACCGTGGAGCGATTGGTTGGCGGTGTCGTCGGGGGCGGGTTCGAGCCCTGCGCCCGCGAGGTGGTGCAGCCAGAACGTGGCGGAGTCGCCGGGCAGCAGCGCCCA
Organism: Streptomyces sp. MS19; assembly: GCF_047200595.1. Lineage (NCBI taxonomy): Bacteria > Bacillati > Actinomycetota > Actinomycetes > Kitasatosporales > Streptomycetaceae > Streptomyces > Streptomyces sp. MS19. Next base: position 43,314 of record NZ_JBJZOH010000005.1, read on the forward strand.
CGCGGCGGCGGTGACGGCGGCGAACGTGCCGGCGGTGAGCACCGCCGCGTTGCGTCGGCCCGTCAGCAGGAACAGCGGGGCGAAGAGGAGCAGTGCGGGCTGGAGGGCGGCGGCCGCGCCGATGAACGCGGCGCCGTACGGGCGGCGTGCGGCGAGCAGCCAGCCGGCCAGGGCCAGCGGGACGGCGACGATGTCGAACCGCGCCTCCGTGACGGTCTCGCGCACGGGGATGGCGGCGACGAGCAGCGCGATCCCTGCGGGGAGCGCCCACGTACGCTGCGCGGCGGGCAGGGCACGGCACGCGATGACGGCCACCGCGACGGCGGCCGGCAGGACGGCGCACGCCCAGGCGGCCCCTTCCCCGGTGACGGCGGTGACGGCCTTCAGCAACAGCGCGGCGGCCGGTGTGCCGCTGAAGCCGCCCGCGCTGTGGAGCGGCAGGCCGTCGTCGTCCAGCCAGGCGGGGCGGCCGGTGAGCCGTTCCCCGCCGGGCAGATCGAGGACGGCGGCGAGGCGGTGGACGACGACGGCCGCGGCCAGCAGCCACAGCGCGCACAGGACGACGGGGCGGACACGGGACGCGCGCCCGCCCCTCGCGTTCTCGGTCTCCGCCACCCGTACGCCTTCTGGACTTCGTCTGCTGAATGCCGCGTGCCGTCCGCGGTCTGCCCGGTGAACGGCCGATGTCCCGAGAATCTACCCGGCGCGTCCCGGCGGCGTGCGAGGCGGGGGCGTCGGTTCAGAAGCCTTCCGGCAGGCGGGGGACGTAGGGCGCGGCCAGGCGGTCGAGTTCGTCGTCGGTGAGGCCGAGGTCCACGGCGGCCACGGCGTCGGTGAGGTGCTGCTCGCGCGTCACGCCGACGATCGGCGCGGTCACCGGCGCCTGGTGGAGCAGCCAGGCGAGCGCGACCTGCGCGCGCGTCACGCCCCGTTCGGCCGCGACCGCGCCGACCGCCTCGATCACCGCGCGGTCGGACTCCTCCGCCTGCCGGTACAGGCGCGCGCCGAACGCGTCGTTCTCGCTGCGCCGCGTCACCGTCTCCGGGGCGCGGGCGAGCCGGCCGCGTGCGAGCGGGCTCCACGGGAGGACGCCGACGCCCTGGTCCAGGCAGTACGGCAGCATCTCGCGCTCCTCCTCGCGCATGATCAGGCTGTACTGGTCCTGCATCGAGACGAAGCGCGTCCAGCCGTTCAGGTCGGCCGCGTGCTGCATGGTCGCGAACTGCCAGGCCCACATGGACGAGGCGCCGATGTAGCGGACCTTCCCGGCGCGTACGAGGTCGTGCAGCGCCTCCATCGTCTCCTCGACCGGCGCCTCCGGGTCGTAGCGGTGGATCTGGTAGAGGTCGATGTGGTCGGTGCCGAGGCGGCGCAGGCTGGCGTCGCACTGGGCGAGGATCGCGGCGCGCGACAGGCCGCTGTCCTTCGGCCCGTCGCCCATGCGGCCGTAGACCTTGGTCGCGATGACGACCTCGTCGCGCCGGGCGAACTCGCCGAGCAGCTTCCCCGTGATGACCTCGCTGTCGCCCAGCGAGTACGAGTTCGCGGTGTCGAAGGTGGTGATGCCCGCCTCGATCGCGGCGCGGACGAACGGCCTGGCCTCCTCGATGCCGAACGACCAGCTGTGGGTGCCGCGTCCGGGGTCGCCGAAGCTCATGCAGCCGAGGACGATCCGCGAGACGCGCAGTCCCGAACCGCCCAGGCGTGTGTACTCCATCGGTGCTCCTGTGGTCGCCGGTGCATGGTGGGGCACATGGTGCCCGCGCCAGTCTCCCGCCCGGGGCGGCCGGGCGGGACGCGGGGTGCAGCGGGCGGGCGTCTGCTCGGCGAGGACGGCGGCGGCCCGGTCGAGGAGGCGGCAGCTCTCCCGGTGCTCCTCGGGCCGGTTCGGCGTGGCGGAGGCGCCCGAGCCGGTGCCAGGTCCCGGCGAGGTGACGGTCGAGGTGACGCACGCCGGAGTGCGGTGGGGCGAGGGTCAGGGCACCAGGACGATCTTGCCCAGCGTGTGGCCGCCCGCCAGGTCCCGGTACGCGTCGCGCACCTCCTCCAAGGGGTAGGCGCGGGCGATGGGCAGCTCCAGTTCGCCGCTGTGCAGCTGGGCGGCGAGGGCGGCCAGCACGTCGGCGTTCGCCCCGGCGGCCTGGCCGTCCGTCTTCGCGCCGTGCCGCTCGGCGGCGTCGAAGTCGATGACGGTGTTGATCCGCTCGGGGCGCACGCCCAGTTCGACGGCCAGCTGCACGTAGCCGTCGCCGTGCGTGTCGATGAACGCGTCCGGCGTCCGGCCCGCGACCGCCCGCAGCCGGTCCGCGACACCCGCGCCGTGCGCGACGGGGACGATGCCGTGCTCGGCGAGCCAGTCGTGGTGCGCGGGGCCGGCGAGACCGAGGACGGTCGCGCCCGCGTTCCTCGCCAGCTGGGAGGCGACCGTCCCGACGCCACCCGCCGCGCCGGAGACCACGACCGTGTCGCCCGTCGTCACGCCGACCGCCCGTACGCAGGCCCAGGCCGTCGTGCCGACGACGGGGAGGCCGCCCGCGACCTCCCAGGAGACGCCGGTGGGGCGTGGCGTCAGATTCGCCGCGTCCACGGCGACGAACTCGGCCTGGCTCGCCCGGTCGTCGGTGAAGCCGAACACCTCGTCGCCCGGCGCGAACGCCGTCACGTCCGCCCCGGTGCCCGTCACCACGCCCGCCAGGTCGCTGCCCTGGCCCGACGGGAACGACGCGGGCCACATCGCGTCCAGCAGCCCCTTGCGGATACCGGCCTCACCCGGGTTGATCCCGGCGGCCTTCACCTCGACGAGGACCTGCCCGGGGCCCGGCACCGGGCGCGGCACCTCCACGACCCGCAGGACGTCGATGTCGCCGTACTCGTCGAACCTCACAGCGCGCGGCATGCCGGCTCCTTTCGCGGGCTCCGTCCCTCTCGCGGCCCCCGCCCGGTCCCCCGCACGGCCTCCGGTCCACTATGGGCCAAGCGCGCGCGGCCCACCACCGGGCGGATGGCGCACGGCGAACACCGCCAGATGGACGCGGGTGGCGCTGCCGGTCTTGCGCATCAGGCTCGCGACGTGCGTCTTCACCGTCGTCACGCCGATGTGCACGCGGGCGGCGATCTCCGCGTTGGACAGGCCGCGTCCGACGTGGCCGAGGATCTCCCGCTCGCGTGCGGTCAGCTCGGGCAACGGGTCGCAGGGGGGCGTCTCGCGGCCCTGCCAGGCCCGTGTCGCCTGCCCGACGAGGCGCCGCAGCACGGCCTGGCTGAACGGGCTGCCGCCGCCGGCCGCGTGCCGTATCGCGTCGGTCAGTTCGCCGGGGGCCGCGTCCTTGGCGAGGAAGCCGCAGGCACCGGCGGCGAGCGCCGGGTACAGGTGGTGGTCGTCGTCGAAGGTGGTGAGGACGACGACGCGGGTGGCGGGGCGTGCCTCGTTGATGCGGCGGGTGGCGGTCGTGCCGTCCATGCCGGGCATCCGCAGGTCCATGAGGACGACGTCGGGGCGTTCGGCCTCGGCGAGGCGGACGGCCTCCGCGCCGGTGGCGGCCTCGCCGACGATGCGGATGTCGGGGGTGGACTCGCAGAGCATGCGCAGACCGGCGCGGACGAGCCGCTGGTCGTCCACGAGCAGCGTTCTGATCATGGCGTCTCCCGGGGGACCCGAGGGGCGGGGAACTCGGCGCGCAGCCGCCAGCCGGGGCCGCGCGGCGCCGGGCCCGCGCTGAGGGTGCCGCCGAAGAGGGCGACGCGTTCGCGCAGGCCGACGAGCCCGTAGCCGCCGCCGGTGGAGGCTGCGGGGAGTGCCAGGCGGGTGACGGGCGGCCCGGCCGGTCCTTCGTCGGTGACCTCGACGCGGACGGTGCGGTCGGCACGGCCGGGGCCGGGGCCGGGGGCGGGATGGGGGTGGGCGAGGGTGACGGCCACGAGGGTGCGTGTGCCCGCGCCCGCGTGCTTGGCCACATTGGTCAGGCCCTCCTGGACGACGCGCAGGACGGCAAGGCCCCGTACGGCGTCGAGGGTGTCGAGTCCTGGGTCGATGCGGGGCTCGACGAGGAGCCCGGCCTGCGCGGAGCGCTCGACGACGGCGGTGACGGCGGCCGGGAGTTCGGCGGGCGCGACGAGCACGGAGCCCGCGCGTCCGGTGTCCTGGAGCGCCGCGGGGTCCCGTAACACGGCGACCATCCGGCGCAGGTCGGCGAGCGTGGCGGTGGCGGCGGAGTGGATGTCGTCGAGCACCTCGCGGACCGGCGGGGTGAGCCCCGGGAGCACTTCGCGGGCGACCCCGGCGCGCAGGGCCATGGAGGCGACGTGATGGGCGACCAGGTCGTGCAGTTCGCGGGCCAGCTCGGTGCGTTCGGCGAGCCGGGCGCCCTCGGCGGCCAGTTCGCGGCGCTCCTCGGCCTCGCGGGCGCGTGCGCGTGCCTGGGCGAGCGCGTCGCGGGACGCGCGGAGGTAGGCACCCAGGAGCAGGGGCGCGCCGACGACGCACAGCACGCGGTAGCCGACCGCGAGGACGCCGCCGACCGTCTCGTGCTGGTCGAGGACGACGACATACGCGACGGTCACGGCCAGCATGCCCAGCAGGGCGGTGCGGTAGGGGCGGCGGACGGCCAGCTCGAACAGGGCCACGCTGGCGAGCACCTTGGCGACGACCGGCGTGGACACGGCGGTGCCGTGTGCGGCCACGATGAGCGCGGACATGGCGACGGTCACGGCCAGCGGCCACCTGCCGCCCGCCAGGAACAGGCCGGCGGCGCCCAGGGTCACGGCCCAGTCGGCGGAGGTCACCGGGGGGCGCTGCATGAAGAGCAGGTAGCCGGGACCGATCAGCAGAGGCACGAACCGCGCGGGGCCGAACCGTTCGCCCACCGCACGTCCCACCCAGGTCAACAGCACGGCCCGACAGTATCCCGACCGGCTGGAAACCCCGCCGCCCAGGCGCCCGCGCAGGTCTCTTGTCCCGGCCTGGCCCGGTCCGGCGGGGCAGGCGCGTCGCGGGATGCGTCCACGGGATGCGTCCAGTGGGTGCGGTGGGTGCGGTGGCAAGGCCGCGCACCTTCGTACCGGCGTGCTCGGCGGGCGTCCGGCCGGGGCCGTCCCCCCGCCTTGTCCCGGGCGCGCGGGGGACAGCACATCCGGCGACTGGACGCGTACGCCTCAAGGTGGAAATCGCCTCCTCCTTCAGGCCGCTCTCTCCGGCTCGTCTGCGGATGCCGCGCGGCCGTCCGGTCGCCGATCGTGATCAACCGTGATCACCGCAGGGCGACAGGCAGGGAGCTGACCATGGTGGAGCGCACGGGACACGCGCTGTTCGTTCGCGAGTTCTTCCGGCACCCGGTGCGCACGGCGTCGCTGGTGCCCAGCTCCTCCGCGCTGGCCGCGCGCATGGCCGAGCGCGTGCCCGCGACGGGCGACCCGGTCGTCGTGGAACTCGGCCCCGGCACCGGCGCGTTCACCGGCGCGCTCCAGGAGCTGCTCGGCGGCCGTGGCCGCCATGTCGCCATCGACCTGAACCCGCGCATGACCGGCCACCTGGCGCGGCGGTTCCCCCGGGTCGAGGTGGTCGAGGACAGCGCGGACGCGCTGCCCCGCATCCTCGCGGGGCTGGGCACGGGACCGGCCGACCTGGTGGTGAGCGGGCTGCCGTTCACCGTGTTCGAGAACGGGGAGCGGCCACTGGTGGACACCATCGCCTCGGTCCTCGCCCCCGGTGGCGCCTACACGCAGTTCAGCTACTCGTGGACGCGCTGGGCAGCCCCGGCGCGGCGCCAGCGGGCACGGGTCCGCGCCGCGTTCGCGGGCGTGGAGACGGGCCGCACGGTGTGGCGCAACTTCCCGCCCGCCTTCGTCTACGTGGCGACCGGCCCCCTCTCCCCGGCCGCACTCCCGGCTCCGGCTCCGGCCGCAACGGTCGGCAAAGCGGTGGAGGTCGGCGGCGTCGTGGGCGTGGGCGGCGGCTGACCCGCGGGCCCGGCCGCCCGGCCCGGCCGCCGGTCCATGTCGCGCCAGGACGGCAGCAGCGCGGGCACGGTGGTGGCGGTGAGGTAGACGGCCGTGGCGGCGAGCAGCACGGGCAGCAGCCCGGCGGCGGAGACCGCGGCACCGGCCACGAGCCCGCCGAGGGGTATGCCCGCCGCGGCGAGCGAGTCACCGAACGCCTGCGTCCGCCCGAGCACGTACCGGGGCACGCGCTCGAACACGATCGCGCCGATGATCGGGTTGACGAACCCGGCGCCGAAGCCGCTGACGGCGAAGAGGACCAGGGCCGCCCCCAGGGGTATCGCCCCGTCGGAGACCAGCGCGAGCACCCCGAACCTGGGGGCGCCGCTGATCAGGAACCCGAGCAGGAGGACGGGGCGGCGGCGCAGCCGGTGCGCCACGGCGGCGGCAGTCACGCTGCCGCCGATCGCGGCGACGCCGAAGCAGCTGCCGACCAGGCCGACCGCGGGAGTGCCGTGCCCCGACTCACGTGCCCACAGCGGCAGCAGGACGGAGCTGAACGCGGCGTCGAGGAAGTTGGTGACCGCCACCAGGACGATCACCCCGCTCAGCAGCCGGTCGGCCCTGAAGTACGCGATGCCCTCCGCGAACCTGCGCCAGTACCCCGGCTCGGACGCGGCCCCGGCGCCCCCGGGCCCCTCGGGGGACGGTCCCGGCGGGGCGGCGCCCATCCCCCGGGGCAGCGCGGCGGCGATGATCAGGGAACCGAGCGCGAAGCAGACCGCGTTGACCGCGAGTCCGGCGAGCGCGCCGGTCAGCGCGACCAGCACGCCGCTCACGGCGGGCCCGACGGTTCCCGCGAGCCGTTCGACCACTCCCGACAGCCCGGTCGCGCGCTCCATCGGGACGCCGGAGCGGTCGGCCGCCTCCGGGACCATCACCTCCTTCGCCAGGTCACCGGGCCCGCGCGCCGCGCCGATGAGCGCCACCAGGACGAGGAGCAGCCAGAACGGCAGCGCCCCGGCGCCGGCGAGCAGGGGTATCAGGCCGATGCACAGGGCGCTGACGAGATCGGTGGTCCAGGAGACGGTCCTCGGTCCCGCCCGGTCGGCGACCGGGCCCGCCAGAGCCTTGGCGGCGACATAGGGGACCAGCTCGCAGAAGGCGGCCAGACCGGTGCGGACGGCGCTGTCGGTGGTGACGAGGACGTACCAGGGCAGGGCGATGGCCGAGACGGCGGTGCCGGTCCTGGCCACGGCGAAGGCCGCGAGCAGCCCCCACAGCGGCCGCCGCCCGCTCATCGGACGCCGCCCGGGGACGCCATCGCCGGGTCCGGCAGGATCTCCATGACCAGCACCACGCGCTCGGCTCCCGGCGGCGCCTCGACCGGCGCGTCCACGACGTCCCGCCGGTAGCGCGCGACGACCTCGCGCAGGTCGCGGCGCAGCGCCCCGGTCTCCTCCGGCGTGAGGCGCAGCGCGGCGTCGTACAGGCCGACGGACTCCTGCCAGACCTCGGGCATGGCGTCGAGGGCGCCGATCGTCGTCTCGGCCAGTTCGGTGTGCGAGGCGGCGACGGCCAGCAGGTAGGTGAGGGTCGCCTCCGGCTCGCTGCGGGCCACCGACACGTCGTCGAACGAGGTGCCCCGGTGGACCGACCGCCACCACCGCTCCCGCCCGGTGCCCCGCTCCTCGTCCTCGGCGACGAACCCGGCGGCGGCGAGCTGGCGGAGGTGGTAACTGGTCACGCCCGAGCTGAGGCCGGTCCGCTGGGCGAGGCCGGTGGCCGTCGCGGCCCCGTCGGCGCGCAGCAGACCCAGGAGGCGGATGCGGAGGGGATGCGCGAGCGCGCGCAGCCCCCGGGCATCGAGGGCGACGTTCTGCTGCGGGTCGAAACCCTCGGGGAGCGGAGGGCCGGGTCGTTCGGTCATGTCACTCACCGTAGTCCACCAAGAGACCGCTGCAAAGCTTTTTCTGCAAAAAACCTGTTGCAAAGAAATCCGGGTGGTTCGAGGATGGGGCCACACGGCTCCGGCGGCGAACGGAAGGGGGCGGAGGGTCGGCCGTCGGCTCACCGGCGCGTGATCAACGATCTTGCGCGGCAGGGGACTTCGCTCCCCGCCGCATGTCCGCGACAATGGAGGCGCACACCCTTCCACCCCTGCCCGGGGGGCGCGGTGGGCCCGATCCGTTGTCGGCAGGGCGGGTTAAGGTGGCGGGGACCAGCGGTTGAGGAGGCAGATCATATGGTGACGCGGCGCACCCCGTTGCCGGGCGTCGGCACCCAGTACGACGTCGCCACCCGGGACGGACGGCACATCTCGGTCGTCGCCCACGAGGACGGCAGGCGTTTCGTGAGCTTCTTCGCTCCCGAGGACCCGGACGCGTGCGCGTGCACCGTCCCGCTCGAACCCGAGGAAGCCGCCCGCCTCGCCTCCGTGATGGCACCGGAGCGGGCCGAGGCGGGACTCGGCGTGGCCGAACTCGGCATCGACCTGGTCACCGAACGTATCCCGATCGAACCCGACTCCCCCTACCGCGGGCGCCCCATGGGCGACACCAAGGCCCGCACCAGGACAGGTGCCTCGATCGTGGCCGTGCTCCGCAGGACCGGGGCGCACCCCTCTCCCGGGCCGGACTTCCGCCTGGAGGCAGGTGACACGTTGCTGGTCGTCGGCACCCGTGAGGGCGTGGACGACCTGGCCGACATCGTCGCAGGAGTGTGACGTCCCGACATCCGGCGCCCGGGACGGGACCGCCGGCGGTCAGCGCCGCACGGGGCCGTGTCAATGACCTCGACTATCGAAGGGTGCGGTGATCGTGCACGACACAACGACCATGCTGATCGAACTGGGAGCCGTCGTCCTGGGCCTCGGCCTCGTCGGACGGCTGGCGGGACGGCTCAGCCTCTCCCCCATCCCGCTGTACCTGCTCATAGGACTGGCCTTCGGTCACGGCGGGCTCATCCCGCTCTCCACGACCGAGGACTTCATCGAGGTCGGCGCCGAGATCGGCGTCATCCTGCTGCTCCTGATGCTCGGCCTGGAGTACACGGCCACCGAGCTGGTGGACAGCCTGAAGACGCAGTACCCGTCCGGCATCGTGGACCTGGTGCTGAACGCCACCCCGGGCGCGGTGGCGGGTCTGCTCCTGGGCTGGGGGCCGGTGGGCGCGCTCGCGCTGGCGGGCGTCACCTACATCTCGTCGTCCGGCGTGATCGCGAAGATCCTGACGGAGCTGAAACGTCTCGGTAACCGCGAGACACCCGTCATCCTGGGCATCCTCGTGATCGAGGACCTGACGATGGCGGTCTACCTGCCGGTCCTGTCCACCGTGCTGGCGGGTGTGGGGCTCGCCAGCGGCAGCCTGACCCTGGCGATCGCCCTGGGCACGGCGGGCGTCGCGCTGTTCTTCGCGCTGCGGCACGGGCGGGTGATCAGCAAGGCCGTCTCCTCGGACAACCCGGAGATGCTCCTGCTGGTGGTGCTCGGTCTCACGCTGCTGGTGGCGGGCGTCGCGCAGCGGCTCCAGGTGTCGGCGGCGGTCGGCGCGTTCCTGGTGGGCATCGCGCTGTCGGGGGAGGTCGCGCACAACACCCGGCGGCTGTTCACGCCGCTGCGCGACCTGTTCGCGGCCGTCTTCTTCGTCTTCTTCGGCCTGTCGACCAACCCGACGGACATCCCGCCGGTGCTGGTGCCCGCGCTGCTGCTGGCCGTGGTCACCGCCGGGACGAAGATCGCGACCGGCTGGTACGCGGCACGGCGCGCGGGGATCGGGCCACGCGGCCGGTTCCGGGCGGGCGGCGCGCTGGTGGCGCGCGGCGAGTTCTCCATCGTCATCGCGGGGCTCGCGTCGGCCACCGAGCCACGGATCGCGCCGGTGGCGACGGCGTACGTGCTGATCCTCGTGATCGTCGGCCCCTTCGCCACGCGGTGGACGGAGCCGGTGGCGCGGAAGGTCGTGGAGTGGCGCCGCTCGCGGCAGCCGGAGACCGCCCAGGTCATCGGCGAACCGCGCGGGGCCGAATCCGGCGTCTGAGAGACGCCCGGGGGGAAGAACGGACGGGCGGGGCCGTCGTACGGCGACCACCGGCCACGGCGTACGCGTGCGGCGGCACGCGGCGCCACCGGGCCGGGGCGTGTGTCACGGAACCGCCCGCACCCTGTCACCGGTGCGACCGTATGCCCACCACGGGGGCCGGTGGGCCGTTCGGATGAGGCATCATCTGACCTCATGGGAATCGTCGCCGGTCTGGACAGCTCGTCCGTCCACACACGCATCGTCGTCTGCGACACGGAGACCGGGCAGGTCGTCCGCCAGGGCATGGCGGAACACCCGGTCAGCGGCAACACCCCCGGGGCGTGGCTGCTCTCCCTCGGCGAGGCGACGGACGGCGGCATGCTGGACGGCGTCACCGCCATCGGCGTGACCGCGCAGCCCCTCGGCCTCGTCCCCCTGGACGCCGACGGGCAGCCGGTCGGCACGGCGCTGGCGGACGGCGACGACGGCGCGCGCACGGCGGCCCTCGGCCTGGTCGAGGCGCTCGGCGGCCGGGCGGCGTGGGCGGAGGCGGTCGGTTCCGTGCCGCACGTCAACCAGCCCGTGACCCGGCTGCGGCGGCTGGCGCGCGAGGACCCGGAGGCCGCCAAGCGCACCACCACCGTGCTCCAGGCGCAGGACTGGCTGGTCTGGGAACTGCTGGGCCGCCCCCGGCGCTGGACCACCGACCGCGGCTGCGCCTCCGAGACCGGCTACTGGTCGGCCGTGTCCGGGGCCTGGCGCTACGAGCTCGCGGAGCTGGCACTCGGCCACCCCGTGAACCTCCCCGACGTCATCGGCCCCGCCGAGTCGGCGGGCCGCACCCCGGAGGGGCTGCTGATATCCGCCGGCACCGGGGAGACCATGGCGGCGGCCCTCGGCCTCGGCGTCGGCCCGGGTGACGCCGTCATCTCGCTCGGCGCCTCCGGTTCGGTCTGCGCCGTGCACGACGAGGCGCTGACCGACCCGACCGGCACCATCACCTCGTTCGCCGACGCCACGGGCCGCCACCTGCCGGTCGTCCGCACCCTGAACGCGACGCGCGTCCTGCGGGGCGCCGCCGAGATGCTCGGGCAGGACCTCGCGGCCCTCTCCGACCTGGCCCTCCGCTCCACGCCGGGCGCGCACGGCCTCGTCCTCCTCCCCTACCTCGCGGGCGAACGGACCCCCGACCTCCCGCACACCGCGGGCACCCTCACCGGGCTGCGCCGCGAGAGCATGAAGCCGGAGCACCTGGCGCGCGCCGCGTTCGAGGGCATGCTGTGCGGCCTCGCCGACGCGGCGGACGTGCTGCGGAACCGCGGCGTCCGGATCGACCGCGTCTTCCTGCTCGGCCCGGCGGCCGAACTGCCCGCCGTCAAGGCACTGGCCCCGGCGCTGTTCGGCGCCCGTGTCGTCATCCCGGAACCGGCCGACTACACGGCGATCGGCGCGGCCAGGCAGGCGGCATGGGCGCAGGGCGTGGCGGACGGGACGCTGACCCCGGCCGAACCCCCGGCCTGGCCGGACGCCCCGGGCGCGACGCTGGACCCAGGCGACGAACGGGCCGTGGGCTCGGCCGTACGGCAGCAGTTCGCCGCGGTCCGCGAGGAACACCACCCCGGCGCCTTCGCACCGCTGGACGCCTGAGCGGCGCTGCTCGGGCAGGTGAACGGGGGCGACAGGCCGCCGTCCGGCACTCCACCGCTTCTCCGGGGACAGGCGCGCGCCAGTGCCGCTCGTTCCCGGCGGGCGGGGAGAGCGGGGTAGAGGTCAGGCAGGGAGCCAGTGCGGTGGGCGGGTCAGGTGGGGCGGGATGCGGGTTGCCGTGTCGCCCTTTGCCGCGTTCAGCTGCGGCTGGGTCACGAACAGGGCGTCCGTCAGGTCGGCGCCCCGCAGGTCGGTGTCCCGGAGGTCGGCGCCCAGCAGGTCCGCCGTGCGCAGGTCCGCCTTCCGCAGGTCGGCGGCGATCAGGAGCGCGCCCCGCAGCCTCGCGCCCCGCAGGGCGGCCCCCCGCAGGCGGGCGCCCATCAGGTCGGCGCCGCGGTGGTCCTTCGTCCGGCCAGGCACGGCCGCGCGGACGCGTTCGCTGGTGCGGGAGAGCAGGTCGCCGACGCGTGCGCGCAGCGCGGGGACGTCCGCCCCGGCCAGGGCCGCGGCGTCGCCGTCCGCCAGCCGCTCGACGTCGGCCAGCGCGCGGCGCAGGTCGGCGCGCAGCGGGCGGGCGGCGGGCAGGGCGGCGGGCAGGGCGGCGGCCTCGGTGAGGTACCACAGCAGCTCGTGGAGCTGCCGCATGACGGCGAAGGCGTCGAACATCGCGCGCGCCGTGCCCGGTTCGCGCCGCCAGTCGCGCCCGCCGAAGGTGACCTGCGAGACGCGCTGCCCCGCGCCGAAGCAGTCGTAGACCGTGCAGCCGGTGTACCCCTCGCCGCGCAGCCGGTCGTGGATGCCGCAGCGGAACGCGTCGGTGAGGTTCCCGCACGCCTTGCCCGCCGCCTTGCTGACGGGGAAGTCCGCCGACGCCGTGAACGGCAGCGCGACGCAGCACAGTCCGAAGCACTCGCCGCAGTCCGCGCTCAGCTCGCGCCGCGCCTCGGGCGGCGGGCCGTCCGGCATGGCGCGTACGGGCTGCTGCGGGGACTGACGGACCTGCCGCGACAAGGGACGCGCTCCTCGGGAGATGGTGGTGGCCACCACCATTGTCCCCCTCCCCCGGTCCCCGCCGGGGGAGGGGTCGGGGAGACTCGCTCCCTGGACGAGCGACCCGGAACGCCCCCGCACACCGCGCCCTGGCGGCTGCGCCCCGCCGTCGCGGCGGACGTGGAGGCCATCGCCGAGCTGCGCGCCACCGTGCTGCGCGCGGACCTCGAACGCCTCGGGCGCTACGACGGGCACCGCGTGCGGCAGCGGCTGCGCGACGCGTTCGACCCCCGGCACACGTCGGTCGTCGCGGTCGGCCGCGAACTGGCCGGCTGCGTCACGGTCAGGCCCGCCGACGACGGCAGGCGGTGGCTGGAGAACTTCTCCCTCGCCCCGCGCCACCAGGGCCGCGGCATCGGCACCGCCGTGCTGCGCGGCGTGCCGGCGCGGGCCGACGCGGACGGCGTGCGCGTGGTCCTGTACGTCCTGCGGGGCAGCGCGGCCCGCCGCCTCCACGAGCGGCACGGGTTCGTGCCGGAGGCCGAGGAGCCGGTCGGCGACGTCATGGCGCGTCCGGTCCACCAGCCCTCTCAAGCCCCTCAGGCCCCTCAATCCAGGTAGCCGCGCAACTGCTCCGCGTACGTGTGGTCCCGCAGCTTGGAGAGCGTCTTGTGCTCGATCTGCCGGATACGCTCGCGCGTCACGCCGAAGAGGCGGCCGATCTCCTCCAGCGTGCGCGGCCTGCCGTCCACCAGCCCGTACCGCAGCTCCACGACGCGCCGCTCGCGGTCGGCGAGCGTGGACAGCACGGCCTCCAGCTGCTCGCGCAGCAGCATGAACGCGGCGGTCTCGGCGGGCGAGGGCATGTCGGCGTCCTCGATGAGGTCGCCGAGGTTGACGTCGTCCTCGTCCCCTATCGGCGCCTGGAGCGACACCGGGTCCTGGGCGAGGCGCAGGATCTCGCCGACCCGCGCCGGGGTGAGGCCGAGCAGGACGGCGACCTCCTCGACGGTCGGCTCGTACCCCTGCTCCTGGAGGACGCTGCGCTGGATGCGGATGACGCGGTTGATCAGCTCCACGACGTGCACCGGCATGCGGATGGTGCGCGCCTGGTCGGCGATGGCGCGGGACATGGCCTGGCGTATCCACCAGGTCGCGTACGTGGAGAACTTGAAGCCCCGCGCGTAGTCGAACTTCTCGACCGCCCTGATCAGGCCGAGGTTGCCCTCCTGCACGAGGTCGAGCATCGTCATGCCGCGCCCGATGTACCGTTTCGCCACCGAGACGACGAGCCGCAGGTTGGCCTCGATCAGCTGCCGTTTCGCCAGCCGCCCCCGCACCACGAGCCGGTCGAGGTCGAGCGCCGTCCGCTCGTCGAGCCCGGTGACGGTCAGCAGCCGCTCCTCCGCGAACAGCCCCGCCTCCACCCTGCGCGCCAGCTCGACCTCCTCGGACGCGGTGAGCAGCGGTATGCGGCCGATCTCGCGCAGATACTGGCGGAAGAGGTCGCCGGCGCCGCCCGCGGTCTCCGTCCGCGGGGCAGGGGCGGCCGGGGCCTCGATGGTGAGCGTCTGGGACTGCACGGGAACGAACCTCCGGTGATCGCGGCAGTGCGGAAACAGCGAGGATCGGTGACGCGGAACGCCGTGCGGGAGGACGGCGTCGGTGACCGGCGGTGCCGGGCGGGCGTGCGCGGAAGCGGTGGGGAACGCGGGGACACGGTGTGTGGACGGGCGCCGCTCTCAGTGTGCGCCACGACACACTCCGGCCACGAGGGTCGTGCGGGTACTTTTTGCGCGGGCCGGAGCACACGCCGGGCTCGCGGCGGCGGGACGCGCCCGGTCAGAGCGCCGCGACGCCCCGTTCGCGCAGGGCGGTGCGGTACTGCTCCAGGGTCCACAGCTCGCCGCGCAGGTCGGCCGCGGCCTGCGCGTTGCCCGCCTGGGCCTCGGCGCGACGTGCGGCGGACTCCAGGTCGCGGAGCTTCCGGTCCACGGCGGCGAGCCTGACCTGGACGAGGCGGCGGCCCGCGTAGACGTCGGTCTCGGCGCGGCGGCGGCGCGGCATGGTCAGCGGTTCGACGGCCAGTTCCCTGACGAGGGTGCGGACGGAGTCGTCGGGCGCGGCCTCGCGGACCCGTTCGAGGAACGCGTCGTCGGCGCCGCTGACGCCGCCCGCCTCCATGACGGCGCGGCGCACGGCGACGTATGGCGCGGCGGTGAACTCGTCCTCGCCGTACGCGTCGAAGGCGGGAGCGACGAGGGCGGGGAACTGGAGGGCGACCTTCAGCAGTTCGCGCTCTTCGAGCAGGGCGGGGCTGCGCAGGTTGAGCGGGGGTCCTGACGGTGTGCGCGGTCCGGGCGGCACGGTGGCGGCGGGCTGCTGGCCCCGTACGGGGGCGCGCGTCGCCGTACGGGTGCCGCCGCCGCCCGCCGCGCGCTGCCGGTTCCAGCGGGCGAGCTGGCCGACGCGCCGGAGGACGAACTTCTCGTCCGGGATGCCGACGAGCCCGGCGAGCCGGACGGCGTACTGGTGCTGGATCGCGGGGTCCTTGATCTGCGCGACGATCGGCCCGGCGAACTCCAGGGCGGCGGAACGGCCCTCCGCCGTGTCCAGATTGTGCTGCGCGACGATCGACCTGATGGCGAACTCGAACAGCGGCGACCGTCGTTCGATCAGCTGCTGCACGGCCTCGTCGCCCTCGGCGAGGCGCAGCTCGCACGGGTCCATGCCGCCGGGCGAGACGGCGATGGAGGTGCGGGCGGCGAACTTCTGGTCGTCCTCGAACGCGCGCAGCGCCGCCTTCTGCCCGGCGGCGTCGCCGTCGAAGGTGAAGACGACCTCGCCCGCGCTGTGGGCGGTCGAGCTGTCCATCAGCAGGCGGCGGAGGATCTTCACGTGGTCGCCGCCGAAGGCCGTGCCGCAGGTGGCGATCGCGGTGGTGACCCCGGCGAGGTGGCAGGCCATGACGTCGGTGTAGCCCTCGACGACGACCGCGCTGTTGGTCTTGGCGATGTCGCGCTTGGCGAGGTCGATGCCGTACAGGACCTGCGACTTGTGGTAGATCGGGGTGTCCGGCGTGTTGAGGTACTTCGGCCCGTTGTCGTCGTCGCGGAGCTTGCGCGCGCCGAAGCCGATGACCTCGCCGGTGATGTCGCGGATGGGCCAGATCAGGCGTCCCCTGAACCGGTCGATCGGGCCGCGCCTGCCGTCCTGGGCGAGCCCGGAGACCAGCAGCTCGCGGTCGGTGAAGCCGCGCCCGCGCAGGAAGCGGACCAGGTGGTCCCAGCCCGCCGGGGCGTAGCCGACGCCGAAGTGGGCCGCCGCCGCCTCGTCGAAGCCGCGGTCGCCGAGGAAGCGCCGCCCGATCTCCGCCTCGGGTGAGGCGAGCTGCTCGGTGTAGTACTGGGCGGCGGCCCTGTGCGCCTCGACCAGGCGCGTGCGCTCGCCCTGCTGGCGGCCGGGGCTGTAGCCGCCCTGCTCGTACCGCAGCGTGATCCCGGCCTGGGCGGCGAGCCGCTCGACGGACTCGGAGAACGACAGGTGCTCGATCTTCATCACGAAGGCGAGGGTGTCCCCGCCCTCCTGGCAGCCGAAGCAGTGGTAGAGGCCCTTGCTCGGACTGACGTGGAACGAGGGGGACTTCTCGTCGTGGAAGGGGCACAGGCCCTTGAGGTTCCCGCCGCCCGCGGGCCTGAGCTGGAGGTACTCGGAGACGACGGCGTCGATCGGGACCGCGTCCCGCACCGTCTTCACGTCCTCGTCGTTGATCCTGCCCGCCACGCCAGAAGTCTACGGCGCCCCTCGGACACCCGGCGGGGCGCGGCCCGGCGGCGGGGTCACGGGCGCGGGATGTTGCGCAGGTTGGAGCGGGCCAGCTTGAGCATGCTGCCCACGCCGCCGCCCAGCACGACCTTGCTCGCCGACAGGGCGAAGCCGGTGACCATCTCCGCCCTGATCTTCGGCGGGATGGACAGCGCGTTCGGGTCGGTGACGACCTCCACCAGCGCCGGGCCCTTGTGGCGGAACGCCGAGCGCAGCGCGCCGCGCACGTCCTTCGGCTTCTCGACGCGCTCCGCGTGCACCCCGGCCGCGCGGGCGACGGCGGCGAAGTCGGGGTTGCGGTAGGAGGTGCCGTACGCGGGCAGCCCGGAGACCATCATCTCCAGCTCGACCATGCCGAGCGACGAGTTGTTGAACAGCACGACCTTCACCGGCAGGCCGTACTGGACGAGGGTCAGGAAGTCGCCCATCAGCATGGTGAAGCCGCCGTCGCCCGACAGCGTGACGACCTGGCGGCGCGGGTCGAGGAACTGGGCGCCGATCGCCTGCGGCAGCGCGTTCGCCATCGAGCCGTGGCTGAACGAGCCGATGACGCGCCGCCGCCCGTTCGGCGTGAGGTAGCGGGCCGCCCAGACGTTGCACATGCCGGTGTCCACGGTGAACACGGCGTCGTCCGCCGCCTCCTCGTCCAGCACGGCCGCGACGTACTCGGGGTGGATCGGCGTGTGCTTCTCGACCTTCCTGGTGTAGGCGTGGACCACGCCCTCCAGCGCGTCGGCGTGCTTCTTCAGCATGCGGTCGAGGAAGCGGCGGTCCCTCTTCTCCTGCACGCGCGGCGTCAGGCACTCCAGCGTCTCCCTGACGTCGCCCCACACGGCCAGGTCGAGCTGGGAGCGGCGGCCCAGGTGCTCGGCGCGCACGTCCACCTGGACGATGCGGACGTCGTCGGGCAGGAAGGCGTTGTACGGGAAGTCGGTGCCGAGGAGGAGCAGCAGGTCGCACTCGTGGGTCGCCTCGTACGCCGCGCCGTAGCCGAGGAGGCCGCTCATCCCGACGTCGAACGGGTTGTCGTACTGGATCCACTCCTTGCCGCGCAGGGCGTGCCCGACCGGCGCCTTGACGCGTTCGGCGAAGCGCATCACCTCGGCGTGCGCCCCCGCCGTGCCGCTGCCGCAGAAGAGCGTGACGCGCCGCGCCTCGTCCACCATGCGGGCCAGCTCGCCGAGCTGCGCGTCCGCCGGGCGCACGGTCGGGCGCGACGTGACGAGGGCGTGCTCCTCGGCGCGCTCGGGGACCTGCTCGGCCGCGATGTCGCCGGGGAGCGCGACGACGCTGACGCCGCCGCGCCCGACCGCGTGCTGGATCGCGGTCTGGAGGACGCGGGGCATCTGGCGGCGGCTGGAGATCAGCTCGCAGTAGTGGCTGCACTCGCGGAAGAGATGGTCCGGGTGCGTCTCCTGGAAGTAGCTGGTGCCGATCTCGGAGCTGGGGATCTGGGAGGCGAGGGCGAGAACGGGCGCCATGGAGCGGTGCGCGTCGTAGAGCCCGTTGATGAGGTGGAGGTTGCCGGGGCCGCAGGAGCCGGCGCAGGCCGCGAGGGAGCCGGTGAGCTGGGCCTCGGCGCCCGCCGCGAAGGCGGCCGTCTCCTCGTGCCTGACCTGGACCCAGTCGATGCCGGAGGTCCTGCGGATGGCGTCCACGACGGGGTTGAGGCTGTCGCCGACCACGCCGTAGAGGCGGCGTACGCCGGAGCGGGCGAGGATCTCGACGAACTGTTCCGCCACGGTCTGCTTGGCCATCGCTCACGCACCTCTTCCGGACGAACGGGCAGCATGAGCAACTTATCCCTGTTCGCGCCGTTCGCGCCTTTTTCGCGCCCCCGGCCGCACCGTGGCGCGGACGGCCGGGGGCGTGCCGCGTCAGCCCGCCGGGACGAGGGCGGTGAGCGGGGTGTCCGGGTCGGCGAGGGCGTCGGCGTCCACGGGGGCGCCGGAGCGGATCAGCGCCTGGATGTCGCCGGTGACGTCCCACACGTTCATGTTCAGCCCGGCCAGGACGCGGTTCCCGCGCAGCCAGAAGGCGATGAACGCGCGCTTGGCCACGTCGCCGCGCCACACCACGCGGTCGTAGCTGCCCGGCGGGGCCCAGCCGGAGTACTCCAGGCCGGCGTCGTACTGGTCGGAGAAGAAGTACGGCACCCGGTCGTACGTCACGTCCTGGCCGAGCATCGCGCGGGCGGCGGCGGGCCCGGAGTTGAGCGCGTTGGCCCAGTGCTCGACGCGGCGGGGCGGGGTGGTGCCGTCGCCCGGCGGGGTGCCGGGGACGGCCGCCACGTCGCCCGCCGCGAAGATCCGGGGATCGCTGGTGCGCAGCGAGCGGTCCACGAGGACGCCGCCCGTGCCGTCCGCCGCGAGGTCGAGCCCGGCGGAGGCGGCGAGCGCGGTGCGGGGCGCGGCGCCGATGGCGGCGAGGACGGCGCGCGCGGGCAGCTCCTCGCCGTCCTCGGTGCGGACACCGGCGACCATGCCGTCGTGCCCGGTGACGGCGGCGAGCCGCGTGCCGAAGCGGAACGTCACGCCGTGGTCGCGGTGCAGGGCGGCGAAAACCTCGCCCAGCTCCGGCCCGAGGACGCCGTGCAGCGGGGTCGGCGCGGGCTCGACCACCGTCACCTCCACGCCCAGGGCACGCGCGGCGGCGGCCACTTCGAGGCCGATCCACCCGGCGCCCGCGATGACCAGCGGCACGCCGGTGCGCGCGGCGCGGCTGGTGAGGACGCCGCGCAGGTGGTCGGCGTGCGACAGGCGGCGCAGGTGGTGGACGCCGGCGAGGTCGGTGCCGGGGATGCCGAGGCGGCGCGGCTCGGCTCCGGTGGCGAGCAGCAGCGCGTCGTACGGCAGCCGGGTGCCGTCGCCGAGCCTGACCTCGCGGGCGGCGCGGTCGACGGCGACGACGGGCTCGCCGAGGTGGAGTTCCACGCGGTGGTGGACGTACCAGGCGGGTTCGTGGACGTGGACGCTGCCGCGGGGAGCCTTGCCGAGGAGGTAGTCCTTGGAGAGCGGCGGCCGTTCGTAGGGCTGCTCGTGCTCGTCCCCGATCAGGATGACGCGCCCGGTGAAGCCCTCGTCCCGCAGCGTCTGCGCCGCCTTGGCGCCGGCCAGGCCGCCGCCGACGATGAGGAACGTCCGGTGTGTTCCGTCCACGCACTTGCCTCCAGCTCAGGTGTGGCGGTTCAGGTGGTGAACCGCGGTGTGGCTCAAGGAGCCTGCCTCACCTGGGGTGTTCACGGGAAGGGGGCGGCGGGGGCACGTGCGCCGGAGCGTGCCCCGGCGCGGGGGGCGGCGCGGCTCACCCGTCGTTCACCCGTCGTTCACGGGTGTCAGCGGCGGGTGAGGCGTGCGTGGAGGGAGCGGGCGGACGCGTCGGTGAGGGCGGCGATCTGGTCCACCAGTACGCGCAGCCGGGCCGCGTCGTCCCCTGCGGCGAGGTACAGCGCGCGGTACTGGGGGTCGAGTCCTTCGGGGGCGCGGGTCTGGAGGGCCTCGCCCAGTTCGGTGAGCAGGGCGCGCTGCCGTGCGCGCTGCCGTTCGAACTCGGGGCGCTGCATCACGTGGGCGTCGGCGACCGCCTTGAGGACCGCGCATTCGAGGCGGGCGTCCTCGGGGACGACGAGCGTGGCGGCGTAACGGCGCAGCGGGCCGGTGCCGAAGCGCGCGCGGGTGGCGCCCTCGGCGGCGAGACAGAAGCGGCCGATGAGCTGGCTGGTGGCGTCCTTCAGCCGGGCCTGGGCGGGGGCGGTGCCGTCGTAGGAGGCGGGCCACCAGTCCTGGGCGAGGAGCCGGTCGAGGGCGGCGGCGAGCGCGCCGCGTTCCGTGCCGGCGGGGGCGTAGCGGCGGGCGGCGACCTCGAAGACGGTCTCGCGCTCGGGGGCGGAGTGCAGGAGCCCCGGGGCGAGGTGGCCCGCGTGGATGCCGTCCTCCAGGTCGTGCACGGAGTAGGCGATGTCGTCGGACCAGTCCATGACCTGGGCCTCGAAGCAACGCTCGGCGGGCGGGGCGTTCTCGCGCAGCCAGGTGAAGACGGGGAGGTCGTCGGTGTAGACGCCGTACTTGGGCGAGCCGGGGTCGGTGGGGTGCGCGCCGCGTGGCCAGGGGTACTTGGTGGCGGCGTCGAGGACGGCGCGGGTGAGGTTGAGGCCGACGGGGCGGTCGCCGCCGGGACCGGTGAACCGTTTCGGCTCCAGGCGGGTCAGCAGCCGCAGCGACTGGGCGTTCCCCTCGAAGCCGCCGCAGGGCGCGGCGATGCGGTCGAGGGCGCGTTCCCCGTTGTGGCCGAACGGGGGGTGCCCGAGGTCGTGGGCGAGGCAGGCGGCCTCGACGATGTCCGGGTCGCAGCCGAACGCGGCGCCGAGGTCGCGGCCGATCTGCGCGCACTCCAGCGAGTGCGTGAGGCGGGTGCGGGGCGTGATGTCCCACGCGGGCGGGGCGGGGTCGCCGGTGTCGGGGGTGACGATCTGCGTTTTGCCCGCCAGGCGGCGCAGGGCGGCGGAGTGCTGCACGCGCGCCCGGTCGCGCTGGAAGGCGGTACGGCCCGGCCGCTTGTCCGGCTCGGGGTCGAAGCGGGCGGCGGCTGTCTCGTCGTAGGGGACGTACGCGTCGGCGCGGGGGGCGGGGCGGGCGGGCTGCATGGTCCCGACGGTAGCGGGCGCGGGCTGGGCAGGGCGCGGCGAGCGCGGTGCGCGCAAGGCCGTAGCGGCGTAACAGCAGGCGCAACGACACGGAATGACTGCCGGACGGCCTGACCACGGCAGCCCGGGGGCGGCCTCGGCGCGGCGGCGCCAGGCTGACCACGGCCCCCGGCATCGCGGCGCAGCGGCGACCGGGTCAGGCGATCACCGCAAGCGGGGTGCCCGCGCGCCCCTGGCACGGCCGTGGCGGCGCAGCGGCAGGCGGGCCAGCGCGGGGCTGGCTGCCGAGCGGCCTCACCACCGGCGGCTCGGTGCGGGCACCCGGCGCGGCGGCGCCAGGTCATCGCCGCGAGCGAGTGTCCGCGCCGGGGACGCTCCTGACGGGGCCGTGGCGGTGCAGCGGCGGGCGGGCCGGCGTCGAGTGACTGGCCAACGGCAAGGGCCTCCGGCGCGGGTGCGATCGCTGAGGTGGCGCGGATGTCCCGCGAGCGAGGCGCGGTCGGAGATGGGCCAGGGCATCGCGGCGAGTGGAATGTCCGCGCACCCCCGGTGCGGTCGCAGCGGCGCAGCGGCGGGTGGGCCAGCGCTGGGTGGCTGCCGAGCGGCCTGGCCACCGGCGGCTCTGTACGGGCACCCGGCGCGGCGGCGCTGCGGTGCCCCGTGGGCCCCCGGTGTCGGGGCCGTGCGCAGGCGCGGACGCGGACCGGGTCAGGCAGTCGCCGCGAGCGGAGTGTCCGCGCCGACGGCGCCCCTGGCGCGGTCGTAGCGGTGCAGCAACAGGCGGGCGAGCGCGGGGTGGCTGCCGAGCGGCCTGGCCACCGGCAGGCCGGGGGCGGCCTCGGCGCAGCGCGTGGCGAACACACCGGGCGCGGTGAAGCAGGAGGACACGGCGATGTCGCGGTGGCCCTGGGACCGCAGCGTCTCGATCGCGTCGGCGACGGTCGGTGTGGCGGCCGAGGCGTACGCGGGCAGCACGGGGACGCCGCCCAGACGTGCCGACAGCATCTGCGCGGTGTACTGCGTGCCGGCTGCGGATTCGGGGTCGTGCGAACCGGCCGCGGCGAGCACCACCGCGCTTCCTCTGCGGTACCCGGCCTCCATCAGGCGGCTGTGCAGGGCGTCGGCGAGCAGCGGGTGCGGTCCCAGGGACCCGGCCGTGGTCACGGACAGGTGCGGGGCAGCGGCGGCGATCGCGGGGATGTCGTGCTTGACGTGGTAGCCGCGGCTGAAGAGCAGCGGGACGAGCACCACGTCGCCGCGCAGCCGCGCGAGCGTGTCGGCGAGCAGCGGCTCGTCGCGGTCCAGGTGCCCCAGCTCGACGCGCAGTCCCTTCCGCATGGCGCCGACGAGCCGCACGAGGGTGCGTACGGTCTGGCGTGCGCGGGGGTCCGGGGAGCCGTGCGCGACGGCGACGAGCGTCGGTGGGGTGCTCTGGCGGACGGTGCTCATGCCGCCCAGGGTGCGCCCGACCGGTTGCGAACGCATTGCGGACATGTCACGAATGGCCGCGCCATCGGCTCACCGCGCGGTCCGCGCGCCGCTGAGCACGCCGCCCCCGCCGCGTAACTCCGGCCTGTACCAGCCGTAACGGGCGCGACCCACCATTGCGCCCATGAACGCCGACGCCACCGGGACAGTGAGCAGTATCACCGACACCCACTGCCCGTACTGCGCCCTCCAGTGCGGCATGGGACTGCGGCGCGGCCCCGGCGCGGGCGGTGGCCTTGAGGTGGTGCCGCGCGAGACGTTCCCCGTCAACCGGGGCGCCCTGTGCGGCAAGGGCCAGAACGCGCCCGCCGTCCTGGACCCGGCCGCCCGCCTGACCGCCCCGCTGGTCCGCGACACCAGGGGCGGCCCGCTGCGGCCCGCCTCCTGGCCGGAGGCGCTTGACCGCGTGGCCGCCGGGCTGGCCGCCGCGCGTGACCGGCACGGGCCCGACGCCGTGGGCGTCTTCGGCGGGGGCGGACTCACCAACGAGAAGGCGTACGCGCTGGGCAAGTTCGCCCGCGTCGTGCTGCGCACCTCGCAGATCGACTACAACGGGCGCTTCTGCATGTCGTCCGCCGCGGCGGCCGGCACCCGGGCGTTCGGCCTGGACCGGGGCCTGCCCTTCCCGCTCGCCGACATCCCGCGCACGGGCTGTCTGATCCTGGTCGGCGCCAACCCGGCCGAGACGATGCCGCCGTTCGTGCGCCACCTCACCGAGCTGCGCGCGAACGGCGGCACGCTGATCGTCGTCGATCCCCGCCGCACCCGTACCGCCGAGCTGGCCGACCTGCATCTCGCGCCCCGCCCCGGCACCGATCTCGCCCTGGCGCTCGGGCTGCTGCACCTCGTGGTCGCCGAGGGGCGCGCCGACGAGGCGTACATCGCGCAGCGCACGTCCGGCTGGCCCGCCGCCCGCGCCGCCGCCATGGCGCACTGGCCCGAGCTGGCGGAACGCGTCACCGGGGTGCCGCTGCCCGCGCTGCGGGAGGCCGTCCGGCTGTTCTGCGCCCCCGAGGCCGCGATGGTCCTCACCGCGCGCGGCCCCGAGCAGCAGTCCAAGGGCACGGACACCGTCGGCGCGTGGATCGACCTGTGCCTGGCCACCGGCCGCCCCGGGCGCCCGTACTCCGGCTACGGCTGCCTGACCGGCCAGGGCAACGGGCAGGGCGGGCGCGAGCACGGCCAGAAGGCCGACCAGCTGCCCGGCTACCGCTCCCTCACCGACCCGGCGGCCCGCGCCCATGTCGCGGCCGTGTGGGGCGTCGACCCGGCGGACCTGCCAGGGCCCGGCCGCAGTGCCTACGAGTTGCTGGACGCGCTCGGCCGCGACACACCCGACGGCGTACGGGCGCTGTTGCTGATGGGCTCGAACCCGGTCGTCTCCGCCCCGCGCGCCGCGCATGTGGAGGCACGCATACGGGCGCTGGACTTCCTCGCCGTCTGCGACGTCGTCGCCTCGGAGACCGCCCTGCTGGCGGACGTCGTCCTGCCCGTCACGCAGTGGGCGGAGGAGACGGGGACGCTGACCAGTCTGGAAGGCCGCGTCCTGCTGCGCCGCAAGGCCGTGGACCCACCGCCAGGCTGCCGCAGCGACCTCGCGGTGCTGAACGGGCTGGCGGCGCGCCTTGGCCACACGACGGGCTTCCCGGTGGACGCGGCCGAGGTGTTCGAGGAGCTGCGGCGGGCGTCCGCGGGCGGCAGGGCGGACTACGCGGGCATCAGCCACGCACGGATTGCGGCGGAGGACGGGGTGTTCTGGCCGTGCCCCTCCCCGCAGCACCCGGGGACGCCCCGGCTGTTCCTCGACCGCTTCGCGACGCCGGACGGGCGGGCGCGGTTCGCCGGGGTGGAGCACCGGCCCTCGGCGGAGGAGCCCTGCGCCGAGTACCCGCTGCTGCTGACGACGGGCCGGGTGCTGGCGCAGTACCAGTCGGGGGCGCAGACGCGGCGCGTACCGGAGCTGAACGCGGCGTCCCCCGGCCCGTTCGTGCAGCTCCACCCCCGGCTGGCGGCGCGGCTGGGGGTGTCGGAGGGGAACCGGCTGGCCGTGGAGTCGAGGCGGGGGCGTGCGGTGGCACCGGCGCGGATCGGGGCGGGCATCAGGGAGGACACCGTGTTCATGCCGTTCCACTGGCCGGGCGCGGGGCGGGCGAACACGGTGACGAACCCCGCGCTCGACCCCACGTCACGGATGCCGGAGTTCAAGGTGTGCGCCGTACGGGTGACCAGAGTGGGCGGGGAGGACTGAGCGGAAGGGACTGGGCGCACAGGACTGGGCGCACAGGGCTGGGCGCACAGGGCTGGGCGGCCCGAGTTGCGCATCACGGGGCGCGGGTCAGCATGGAGGGATGGACGACATCACCCAGCTGGCCGACACGCACATGGCGCTGGCGCGCGAGGCGGACCACGGGCGCAGCGCGCACCTGTTCCTGCACGACGGGCCGCTGCGGCAGAGCGTCATCGCGCTGACCGCCGGCTGCGTGCTGGAGGAGCACAACGCGCCGCCCGCCGCCAGCATCCAGGTGCTGCGCGGGCGGGTGCGGCTGGTCGCGTCGGACGGGGTGGCGGCGGACCTGGAGGCGGGGCACGTGATGCGGGTCCCGCACAGCAGGCACGCGCTGACGGCCGTGCACGACGCGGTGATCATCCTGACGTCCGTGACCGCGACGCCCGAGCCGCTGGTCGTATACGACACGCGCCGCGAAGCCAACCCTGCGTGACCGGGCTCAGTGCCCCCCGCCGTCCCGCCCGAGGACGCGGTGCGCGCTCGGGCTCACGCCGCGTTCACGCTTGAACGCCGTGCTCAGCGCGAACGCGCTGCCGTAGCCGACCCGGCGCGCGACGGACTCCAGGGTCGCGTCCGGCTCGCGCAGCAGGTCGGCCGCGAGGTCGAGGCGCCGCGCGGTCAGGTACGTCATGGGGGGCTCGCCCATCAGCGCGCCGAACCGCCGCGCCAGCGCCGCGCGGGACACCCCCGCCTTGGCGGCGAGGCCGGCCACGGTCCACGGGTGCGCGGGGTGGTCGTGGATCAGGCGCAGCGCGTGCGCCACGGCGGGGTCACCGTGCGCCCGATACCAGGCGGGGGCGGTGGCGTCGGGGCGGGCGTACCAGGTGCGCAGGGCGTCGATCACCAGCAGGTCGAGCAGCCGGTCGAGGATGACCTCCTGGCCCGGCTCGTCGCGGGCGATCTCGGCATCGAGCAGCGGGACGAGCGGGGAGTCCCACTCGCCGCGCCGCAGCGTGAGGACGGGCGGCAGGGCGTGCAGGAGGCGGCCGGTGATCTCGCCGCGCAGCTGGTAGGTGCCGATGATCAGGGTGGTGGGGCCGTCGGGGGCGTTGCCCCAGGTGCGGACACCGAGGTCCATCTCCTCGCACAGGTCGGTGCCGTCCGCCGCGACGCTGCACCCGCCGGGGCGGATGACGGCCTGCGGCGGGGTCAAGGGATCGTCCGCGACGGTGTACGGGTCGGGGCCGCGCACGAGTGCGAGGTCGCCCGCCGCGAGCCGTATGGCGTCCGCCGTGTCGCCCTCGTCGCCGGGGACGAGCCAGGCGTCGCCCCTGGCGACGCAGACGGCGGTCAGCGGCGCCTCGTCCCGCACCCGCACGCTCCACGGCGGTGCCAGCACCGCTTTGATCACGAACGCCCCACGAGCCCGAGGGCCGTCGAGAAGGCTGCCCAGCGCGTTGTCCATGGATCCGGAGCGTAACGCGTGAGGGTGAGCGCAGGGGCGGCACGGTAGCGTCGGGGCATGCTTGAGCACAGCGAGGCCCCGGTCGTGGCCGGCACCGGGTCACGTGCGGTGGTGCGTCCGGCCGGTCCGGACGACCTCTTCCAGGTGGCCACGATCTTCGCCCACTACGTCGCGTCCACGCTGATCACCTTCATGGAGACGGCGCCCACCACGGCCGAGTGGCAGCGCAAACGGGAGGGCATCGCGGAACGGGGACTGCCGTTCCTGGTGGCCGAGGAGGACGGCGAGATCGTCGGCTTCGCGTACGCCAGTCCGTGGCGGGCGCAGGAGGCGTACCGCTACACGGTGGAGAACAGCGTCTACCTCGCGCCGGGGCGCACCGGGCGGGGCCTGGGGCGGACGCTGCTGGCGGAGCTGCTCGACGCGTGCGAGGCGGCGGGCGTGCGCCAGGTCGTCGCGGTGATCGCCGACTGCGGCAACGAGGCGTCGCCCGCGCTGCACAGGCGTCTTGGCTTCCGTGACGCGGGCCGTCTGTCAGCCGTGGGCCACAAGCGCGGGCAGTGGCTGGACACGCTGCTGATGCAGCGTGACCTGTCGGGTGGCGCGGCGCGGCCAGGCGGCCTGGGTGTCCCTGACGGGGCGGTGGGCCCCCAGGGGCCCGCGCCCGCGGGATGACGGCGGGAAAAGCGCGGCCGGTCAGGGCACCTGGGGGCCGCTGATGTACGCGCCGTCCTCGTCGTAGGGCCACGCGTTGGCGACGCAGCCGTGCAGCCCCATGATCTGCTGCTGCATGGCGGGGGCCGGGGCGCCCTCGGCGGGGCAGGTCTCGTGCCCGTGGCCGAGGAAGTGGCCGACCTCGTGGTTGATGATCAGCGCCCGGTACTCCTCGATCGGCCCGTCGAACTGCGGGGAACCCTGCATCCAGCGGCGCAGGTTGACGACGACGACCTGCCCGATGGAACAGTTCGTCTCGCCGCGTGTGTTCAGCCCGTACTCGCCGCAGAGGGCGTCCACCGTGCCGGGTGTGGCGATGCGCACCGTGAAGTCGGGCGTGGCGCCGTCGGGGGCGGTGTCGAAGCCGGTGTCGCCCTCGTTCGTCCAGCCGCGCGGGTTGCCCAGGACGTCGTGCACCTCGGCCGCCGTCCCGGCGGGGTCGAGCACGATGCCGTCCTCGATCTCCAGGCGGTAGGCGAGGACGGCCCGCCCGCCGACCGGGTCTCCGACGCCCGGCGCGGTGGTGAACGTGCCGGGGCCGTTCTCCGGGATCTCGGCGGCCTGGTCGGCCGCCGGGTCGGACGAGGGCTCCTCTGACGGCGTCTCGTCCTCCGGGGCGGGCTCCTCCGGCGGCGGGGCTTCCTCGGCCCGCGCGGGCGGCTCGGTGGTGAGGACGGCGGCGGGGGTGGCGGTGTCCTGGGCGCGGGCCGGGGCGTTGCCGCCTCGGAGGAAGACCACAGCGGCGACGGCGAGGCCGGCTGTCAGCACGGTCACGGTCAGGGCGCGCAGCGGCACGGCACGCCGGGACCGGCGCGCTCTCCTGCGGCGCCGCCGCTGGGTCGGGGCGAGTGGGGGCAGGGGGGCACGGCGGGGCATGGAGTGGGGCTCTCCTGGGAGGAACGGTCCGGTGGTGTGGGTGTTACGCCGGGTCTTGGACGGGCTGTGCGTCCGCCTCATGGAACAGTTCGGTCGCGCGCGGGTCCTCGGCGAGACGCAGCAGGTCCTCGGTCCTGACCGGGCTGTCGGTGCTCCCGGCCGCGTCGGGCGGCGCGGCCAGGAGCACGGCGCTGTCGCCGACGCGGAACGAGACGCTGGCACCGTGCGTGCGCAGGGCTTCGGCGTTCAGGCCGCGCACGGCGGCGGACGTGCCGTCCGGCAGCTGGGTCTCCCGGCAGACGTCGGCGG
Organism: Streptomyces sp. MS19; assembly: GCF_047200595.1. Taxonomy (NCBI): domain Bacteria; kingdom Bacillati; phylum Actinomycetota; class Actinomycetes; order Kitasatosporales; family Streptomycetaceae; genus Streptomyces; species Streptomyces sp. MS19. The sequence continues at coordinate 71,450 of NZ_JBJZOH010000005.1, forward strand.
TTTCGTCCGCCCGGCAGACGCCGAGGTCACCCGCGACGTCCGCGCCGCCGGTGAGCGGCCGGACGGAGAAGACCAGGTCGAACGTGTGCCCGTCCTCGGTGACGCCCTGGTACAGCTCCACGGGCTGGCTGACGATCTGGATGGCGCCCGCCTTCCCGCGCAGCGTGATCTCCAGCGCGCGCGCCACGCCTTGCCGGAAGTCGTCCACGCGGGCGCGTTCCGCGGTGGTCAAGGCGGCGTCCTCCGGTGTCTCCGTGCTGCCGGGCACGACGGGGAAGCGCGGCTGCCCGGCGCCGGCGGACGCGTCGGGGGGCACGGTCTCCGCGGACGTGTCCGCCGGGGACGGCGTGCTGGTCGGCGAGGCGACCGCCGGCGGGACGGCGGCGACGTCCGTGCCGCCGCCGGCGGCCGGGCGCGGGCCCGCGCCGGTGACGAGGGCGACGGCGACGACCGCGGCGGCGGTCGCGGCGACCGCGCCGCCCGCCCTGAGGGCGCGCGCCCTGGCGCGGCGGCGCGGGCCGAGGACGAGGGCGGCCGTGACCAGTTCGGGCGCGGCCTCCAGGTCCCCGACCGCGCGGCCCATCGCCTCCCTCAGCCGGGCGGCGTCAAGCGTTTCGTTGGTGTCCACGGTGCTCCTCGGGCACTCGGTCCGGCACGCGGCGCGGCGGGCGGTTCAGCACTCGGCGGTGATGCGTTCGTCGGCCTTGAGGCGTTCGCGCAGCATGGCGAGCGCCCGCGAGCACTGGCTCTTGACGGTGCCGGGACTGCATCCGAGGGAGACGGCGACGTGCTCGATGCTCAGGTCCTCCCAGTAGCGCAGGACGACCATGGCCCGCGCCCGGGGCGGCAGGCTGCGCAGCGCGGCGAACAGGGTGACGCGGAGGGCGGGGTCGCCGGGCGAGGTGGGGTTGTCCTCCACGGCCTGGAGGCGGCGCCCGAGGAGTCCGCGCCGCTGTTCGGCGAGGAACGTGCGGGTCAGCACGGTGCGCGCGTACGCGTCCACGCTGTCCGCGCGGGCCGCCTTGCCCCAGTGCTGGAGGAGTTTCACGAGGGTGGTCTGCGTCAGGTCCTGCGCGCGGTACGGGTCGCCGCAGAGCAGCACGGCGGTGCGGTACAGCCAGTGCTGGCGCGCCCGCGCGTACTCCTCGAAGTCCTGTGTGTCACCCATGCACTCTCCGGCCACGACCTCTCCGCGCTCTCACCTTGTCTGATCATCGGGCGATCAAGAAAGTTCGATCACGGATCAGTAACGGTCTCCGGTTGCCGACCTGACGTGCCGCGCCGATGGTGGGAGCCGGACACGGCTGCCCCAGGAGGCCCCGCGTGAACGACTCCCCCACCCCCGCCCCCACGCCCCTGGTAGACGCGCACGCGCACTTCCTCACCGACGCGTACGTCACGGCGGCGAAGGCCGCGGGCCACACGCACCCCGACGGCATGCCGGGCTGGCCCTCCTTCGACCCCGTCGACCAGCTGCGGCGGATGGACGAGGGCGGCATCGCCACCGCCATGCTCTCGATCTCCTCCCCCGGCACGCACTTCGGCGACGACCACGCCGCCCGCACGCTGTCCCGCGAGGTGAACGAGGCGGGCGCCGCACTGCGCCGTGCCCACTCCGACCGCTTCGGCCACTTCGCCTCCCTGCCGCTGCCCGACGCCGAAGGCTCCCTCGCCGAGGCCGCCCACGCACTGGACGTCCTGGGCAGCGACGGACTGACCGTCGAGTCCAACGCCCACGGCGTCTATCTGGGTGACGAGCGCTACGAACCGCTGTGGGCCGAACTCGCCCGGCGCCGCGCCATCGTCTTCGTCCACCCCACCTCACCGCCCTGCGCCGACGCGGTGTCACTGCGCCGCCCACGCCCCATGGCCGAGTTCATCTTCGACTCGGCCCGCACCGCGTCCGACCTGGTGTTCAGCGGCGTCCTGCTGCACCACCCCGGCATCCGCTGGATCTTCACCCACGGCGGCGGCGCCCTGCCGCTCCTCGCGGACCGGCTCGAACTCTTCCGCCCCCGCCTCAGCCGCACGGGCCCCGAGGGCCCCACCGTCACCGAGCAGCTGTCCGGCGTGTGGTTCGACATGGCAGGCACCCCGTTCCCGCACCAGATCCCGGCATTGGTCCGCGCGTTCGGCAGCGAACGGCTGCTCTACGGCAGCGACTCCTGCTGGACACCCCCAGAGGCGGTCGCCGCACAACTCGCCTCCCTGGACACGGCCGACCAACCCCCCGGCACAACATGGCGCTCCCTGACCACCACCAACGCGACCCACCTCTTCCCCCACCTCCGCCTCCCCCGGAAGAACCCCGGGTCTGCGTGAACCAGCGGCCCGCGCGTGGTGCTTGTGCGCGGGCCGCGAGGGGAGGGGGTGTGGTGTGTCAGGGAGTGGGGAGTGCGGGGAGTGACGGGTTCACGATCATGATGTGGCAGTTCGCTGTGCGCCACAGTTCGCGGCTCGCGCTCGCGTCCATCAGGGCCGGGAGGCCGCCGTGGGTCGGGGCGCCGATGACGATGGCGCGGGCCGACGTGCGTTCCGCGTAGGCGGCGATCATCCGGCCGACCGCGCCGTGGTCGGTGGCCTCGCCCAGGACGTGGCCCGTGGCGGGTACGTGGCGGCCGACGAGGGCGTCCACGTGGCGCTGGACGACCGCGCGCGCCGCGGCGGGGTCCTCGGCCTCGGCCGCCGTGCCGTCGCCCAGGCCCAGTTCGTGGGCGTGCAGGACGTGGACGGCGCGGCCGTTGAGGGTGGCGAGGCGTCCGGCGGTCCTGGTGACCTCGGCGGCGAGCGGGCCGCTGTCCACGGCGGCGACGATCACGCCGTCCCCGGCGGCCGGGGCGGGTCCGGTGGTGGCGGTGATGCCGGGGCCGACCGTCAGCGGGGCGGCCTCGGGGGCGGGCTCCTCCTGCTGGGCGCGTTCGGCCTGGCCCAGCAGGTCGTGGGCCGTGGCGAGGATGGCTATGCCGACGAGCAGGGCGCCCGCGCCGACCCAGAACGGGACGTGGATGTTGCTGGCCTCGACCATCTTGCCCGCGAAGTAGGGGGCGAGGCCGCCGCCGATGAAACGGACGAAACCGTACGCGGCCGACGCCACCGGGCGTTCCACCGACGAGACCGTCATGACGGCCTGGGTGGTGACGGTGTTGTTGACACCGATGAAGATGCCGGAGGCGATGACGGCCGTGATGAGCACCGCCCTGTGGTCCACGCCCAGGGCGATGACGGCCATGACGACCGCGAACAGCGCGAGGTTGGCGTAGAGCGTGCGGGCCAGTCCGAGGCGGCGCTGGAGCCACGGGGCGCCCACCACTGCGAAGAGTGCGACGAGCAGGCCCCAGCCGGTGAAGACCAGGCCGAGCTTCACAGCGCTCAGCTCCATGGGGAACGGCGCGTAGCCGAGCATGGTGAAGAACGCCCAGTTGTAGCAGAGCGCGGTCAGCGACAGCGTGAGCAGGCCGCGGTGGCGCAGGGCGCGCAGGGGCTCGCTGAGGCGGGTCTTCCGTGCGGGTAGTGGCAGCGGTTCGACGAGGACGACGGTGGCGAGCAGGGCGATGGCCATCAGGACGGCGACGCCGTAGAACGGGCCGCGCCAGCTGATGTCGCCGAGCAGGCCGCCGAGCAGCGGGCCGACGGCGATGCCGAGGCCGAGCGCCGTCTCGTACAGCACGATGGCGCCGACGAAGCCGCCGCTGGCGGAGGCGACGATCACGGCGAGCGAGGTGGCGATGAACAGGGCGTTGCCGACGCCCCAGCCGGCGCGGAAGCCGACGATGCCGTTGATGCTGCCGGAGGCACCGGCGAGCGCGCTGAAGACGACGATGACGGCGAGGCCGACGATCAGGGTGCGCTTGGCGCCGATGCGGCTGGAGACCCAGCCGGTGACGAGCATGGCGAGGGCGGTGACGACCAGGTAGCTCGTGAAGAGCAGCGAGACCTGGCTCGGGGTGGCGTCGAGGTCCTCGGAGATGGCGGGCAGGATCGGGTCGACGAGGCCGATGCCCATGAAGGAGACGACGCAGGCGAAGGCGACCGCGAAGACGGCCTTCGGCTGCTTGAACGGGTTGGCGGCGGGTGCCGCCGTGTGCCCTGTGGCGGGGCCGGTCATCAGCGTGCTCCAGGGGTGTGCGGGGAGTCGGGGACGAGGCGGGGCTCCTCCAGTGCCAGGCGGGTGAGCGCGTCGATGGCCGGGAGCGCGGCTTCGAGGGCCGCCCGGTCTTCCGGGGTCAGCTGGTCGAGCAGGCCGAGGAGGCGTTCGGCGCGCAGTGCGCGGCGGCGGGTGAGGAAGGCGCGTCCCTCGTCGGTGATGCCGACGAGGACGACCCGGCCGTCGGTGGGGTCGGGGGCGCGCGCGGCGAGGCCCGCGTCCTGGAGGCGGGAGACGAGCTGTGTCATCGCGGGCTGGGTGACGCCCTCGGCGGCGGCCAGCTCGGTGAGCCGGCGTGGGCCGGTCCGCTCCAGGGTGGAGAGGGTGGCGACGGCGGTCAGCGACAGGTCGCTCGGGGTGCTCATGCGGCGGAAGAGCCGGAGGAGCCGTTCGAGCGAGGACACTGCCTCCCGGGGGAAATCCATCATTCATTTATATCACTCGCTTATATGAGTGCCGTATGTTCCCGGGTGGTGGGGCTGCTCACAGCGGGCCGCGGCGGACGGGGAGGGCAGCGTTCCCCCCGGGAAACGGGCGTGATGCGGCCGGGTAACAGCGCCCGCGCACGCTCGGGGCATGCGAACGAACGGCGCGGCGGCGGACCGCCGCCTGGTGATCGTCGGCGGCGGCCCCGCGGCCTCCCGCCTGGCGCGCCGCGTCGGCCCGGCGGCGGCGCGGTCCGTGACGGTGCTGGCCGAGGAGCCGCGGCCGGCGTACAACCGCGTGCTGCTGGCCGACGTGCTCGCGGGGCGCTACCCGGCCGAGGTGATGGAGCTGCCCCGGCCCCCGGACGCCGTGCGCTGGCACGCCGGACTGCGGGCCGTGCGCATCGACCGCGCCGCACGCCGCGTGCTGTGCCACGACGGCAGCTCCCACCCGTACGACACCCTCGTCCTCGCCACCGGCGCCAACCCCCTGCTGCCTCCCCTGCGCGGGCCGCACTCCCCCGGCGCCGCCCTGCCGCCAGGCGTACGGGCGCTGCGTACGCTCGCCGACTGCGACACGCTGAGCGCCGCCGTCACACCCTCAGCGCCCGCCGTGGTCGTCGGCGGCGGGCTGCTGGGCGTCCTGGCCGCCGCCGCTCTCGCGCGGCGCGGCGCACGCGTCCTGCTGGCCCAGCGCGCCGCGCACCTCCTCGACCGCCACCTCGACCCGGCCGCCGCCGCCCTGCTGCGCGCGCACCTGGCCGCGCTGGGCGTGGAGGTGCACACCGAGTGCGCCGTGAGCGCGCTGCGCACCGAGCCCGGCACCGGCGCCGTCCGGGCCGTGCGGCCCGCGGACGGCTACGAGGCAGAGGCCCGCGTGGTCGTCCTGGCCTGCGGCGTCCGCCCCCGGGTCGCGCTCGCCCGGGACGCCGGACTGCCCATCGGGAACGCGGGCGGCATCGTGGTGGACGACCTGCTGACCACCGCCGACCCGCACGTCCACGCCATCGGCGACTGCGCCGAACACTCCGGTGTCGCCTACGGCCTGGCGGGCGCCGCGCTGGACCAGGCGGACACCCTGGCCGCCGCACTGAACGGCGACCGCACCGCCCGCTACACGGGGACCCGCGCCCTGGTACGCCTCACCCTGCCCGACGGTCCCGTGCCGTTCGACCTGGCGGCCTTCGGACTGCCCGTGCCCGCCCCGCCGGACGACACCCTGCGGCTCGCCGACGCGACGCGCGGCACGTACCGCTCCCTCGTCGTCCGGGACGACCGCCTGCGCGGCGGGGTCCTGGTGGGCGACCTGGGCGGCGTCGGCCACCTGGCACGCGCCTGGCAGACGGACGACCCCCTGCCCGCGGGCCCCCTCCTGCACCTGCTGGGTCCGGAGACCCCCTGACCCCCCGCCGTACGACCACCCGCACCCGCACCCGCACACCCCTCACGGAGGCCCCGGAGCATGTCCCCCGCACGCGAACCCACCATCGTGCTGGTCGGTCACGGCATGGTCGGCCAGCGTTTCCTCGAACGGCTCGCCGACCTCGGCGTCACACGCACCGCCCGGGTCGTCGTCCTGGGCGAGGAGCCCCGCCAGGCGTACGACCGGGTGCACCTCACCTCCTGCTTCGCCGGCGCCACCCCCGAGGACCTGTCCCTCGTCCCCGACGCCTTCATGGCCACGCACGGCATCGAGGCGCGCACCGGCGACCCGGTGACGGCGATCGACCGCGCCGCGCGCACGGTCACCACGGCGTCCGGCCTGGCCGTCGCGTACGACACGCTGGTGCTGGCCACCGGCTCGTACGCCTTCGTCCCCCCGGTACCCGGCCGGGACGCGGACGGCTGCTTCGTGTACCGGACCGTCGAGGACGTGCGGGCCATCTCGGAACGCGCCCGCACGGTACGGGCCGGGGTGGTCGTCGGCGGCGGGCTGCTCGGCCTGGAGGCGGCGGGCGCGCTGACCGGACTCGGCCTGGAGACGCATGTGGTCGAGTTCGCCCCGCGCCTGATGGCGGTGCAGGTGGACGAGGGCGGCGGCGCGGCGCTGCGCCGGGCCGTGGAGGGCCTGGGCGTCGTCGTGCACACGGGCGTCGGCGGGCAGGAGATCACCACGGACACGGCGGGCGCCGTCACCGGCATCGCCCTGTCGGACGGCTCGTCGGTCGCGGCGGGGCTCGTCGTCTTCTCCGCAGGGGTGCGGCCGCGTGACGCGCTCGCCCGCGAGGCCGGTCTGGACGTCGGCGAGCGCGGCGGGATCGTCGTGGACGGCCACTGCCGCACGTCGGACCCGGCCGTCTACGCGATCGGCGAGTGCGCCCGCGCGGCGGACGGCGTGGTGTACGGGCTGGTGGCGCCCGGGTACGAGATGGCGGGCACCGCCGCCGCCCACCTCGCCGGGACGCTCGGCGCGGCGGAGCGGGCCGCGCCGTTCACCGGCGCCGACACGTCCACCAAGCTCAAGCTGCTCGGCGTGGACGTGGCCTCCTTCGGCGACGCGCACGGCCGCGCCGACGGCTGCCTCGACGTCGTGTACGCCGACTCCCGCGCCGGGATCTACCGCAAGCTCGTCGTCGGCGCCGACGGGACGCTGCTCGGCGGCGTCCTCGTCGGCGACGCCGAGTCGTACGGCATGCTGCGCCCGCTGACCGGCTCCGTGCCGCCCGCCGCGCCCGAGCAACTCGTGCTGCCCGCCGGGCTGGCGCCGCCCACCGCCCTCGGCCCGTCCGCGCTGCCGGACGGGGCGGTGGTGTGCAGCTGCCACAACGTCACCAAGGGCGCGGTCAGGGCGGCCGTCACGGACGGCGGCTGCGCGTCGGTGGCCGAGGTGAAAGGCTGCACGCGGGCGGGCACCGGCTGCGGGAGCTGCGTGAAGGTGCTCGGGCAGCTGGTGAACGAGGAGCTGGCGGCGGCCGGGGTCTTGGTGGACGGCGGCCTGTGCGGCTGCTTCACGCAGACCAGGCAGGAGCTGTACGAGATCGTGCGCGCCCTGCGGATCACCACGTTCCGGGCGCTGCTCGACGGGTACGGCCGCACGGAGGCGCGCGGCGGCGAGGGCTGCGAGGTGTGCAAGCCCGTGGTCGCGTCCGTCCTCGCGTCCCTGGCGCCGGTGATCGGCGCGGACGGCTATGTCCTGGCGGGCGAACAGGCCGCCCTCCAGGACACGAACGACCATTTCCTGGCCAACATGCAGCGCAACGGGTCGTATTCGATCGTGCCGCGCGTCCCGGGCGGCGAGATCACGCCGGAGAAGCTGATCGTGATCGGCGAGGTGGCGCGCGACTTCGGGCTCTACACCAAGATCACCGGCGGCCAGCGGATCGACATGTTCGGGGCGCGCGTGGACCAGCTGCCGCGCATCTGGGCGCGGCTGGTGGCGGCCGGTTTCGAGTCGGGGCACGCGTACGGCAAGGCGCTGCGGACGGTGAAGTCGTGCGTGGGCTCGACGTGGTGCCGCTTCGGGGTGCAGGACAGCGTGCGCATGGCGATCGACCTGGAGCTGCGCTACCGGGGGCTGCGCTCGCCGCACAAGCTGAAGTCGGCGGTCTCCGGCTGCGCGCGCGAGTGCGCGGAGGCGATGGGCAAGGACTTCGGCGTCATCGCCACCGCCAACGGCTGGAACCTGTACGTCGGCGGCAACGGCGGCGCGACGCCGCGCCACGCCGACCTGCTCGCCCAGGACCTCTCCGACGCCGAACTCGTCCGGCTGATCGACCGCTTCCTGATCTTCTACGTCCGCACGGCCGACCGCCTCGAACGGACCTCGGTCTGGCTGGAGCGCATGGGCCTCGACCATGTGCGGGACGTCGTGGTGCACGACTCGCTCGGCATCTGCGGCGAACTCGAATCGCTGATGGCGGCCCATGTGGCGGGCTACCGCGACGAGTGGGCCGCGACGCTGGACGACCCGGAGCGGCTGCGGCGTTTCGTCTCGTTCGTGAACGCCCCGGACACCCCGGACCCCACGGTCGCGTTCACACCGGAACGCGACCAGATCCGACCCGACCTGACCGTTCTCTCCGCACATTCCACTCCGGAGGTGACCGCATGACGATCACGGCCACGACCGGCACCGCCACGACCACCACCGTCGAACTCGGCCTGCCCGACGGCTCCTGGCTCCCGGTCTGCGCCCTCGCCGACCTCACGCCGGGACGCGGCGTCGCGGCGCTGCTGCCGGACGGGACGCAGGCCGCCGTCTTCCGCGACAGCGGCGGCGCGACGTACGCCGTCGACAACCGCGACCCGTTCACCGGCGCGCGGGTGCTGGCGCGCGGGCTGCTCGGCTCGACGGGCGGGTCCGGCGGCCCGTTCGTCGCCTCGCCGCTGCTCAAACAGCGCTTCGACCTGACGACGGGCGCCTGCCTGGACGACCCGGCGCCCGACCGCGCCGTCACGGCGTACCCGACCCGACTGACCGTCACCTGACGCGGCGAACACCCTCTCCCCACTTCGGCCAACATTCCGACAACTTCGCTTTGCGAATGATCACTTGTGCGACACAGCGGCCTAGGATCGCGGAGCCTCAGGTTCGTCCCTCTCCCCCTGGAGAAACACGCACATGCGCATACCCCTTGCCCTGGCGGCCCTCGCGACCGGCGCCGCCGTGGCCGTCGCGAACGCCCCGGCCGCCGGCGCCGCGACGGCCACCGCCGTCTCCACGGGCATCGACCCGGTCTTCACCGACTCCCCCCTGCCGCCCGGCGACGGCGGCCAGTTGCTCGGCTCGGAGCAGGTCGGCCCGTGGACCACCTGGGCGTTCGGCATGCACCGCAGCGAAGGTACGCGCGACACCCCGCTCCTCTACAGTTACGACGCCCGCTCCGAAAAGGGCTGGGAGGAGGTCGCGCTGCCTCCGGCCGGCGGCCGCGACAGCAACAACGAGATCAACGACGCCGCCGTCGTCCCCGGTTCCGCGGGTGAGGACGCCTGGCTCGTGGGCCTCGCCGACCTCGGCGCGGACGCCGACGTCCTGACCATGCACCTGTCCGGCGGCACCTGGCAGACTCTGCGCGCGCCACTGCCGCCGAAGGCCGAGTCCGGCGGCTTCTCGGCGGTGTCCGCGCTCGCCGCCGACGACGTGTGGGCGGTCGGCTGGGCCGAGATCGTCGACAGCCGCGTACCCGACCCGCGCAAGCCGGGCGGCGAGATCGTCACCTCGCACGTCGAGGCCGTCCTCGAACACTGGGACGGCACCGCCTGGCGGCTGGCGGACCTGCCGGACGCCGCCGGCCTCACCGTGAGCAGCCTGCTCACGCCCGCCCCCGGCGAGCTGTGGATCGGCGGCTGGGACGCCGACGGCGACCCCGCGGTGCGGCACCTGGAGGACGGCGCCTGGACGTCCGCCGACCTGCCCGACCTGCCGGGCGAGTACGGCGAGCTGTACGGACTGACGGCGGGCCCCGACGGGACGCTGTGGGCCACCGGCCGCAGCTTCGCCTACGACGTGGACTGGCAGCCGGACGACAACGGCGACCGCGCCCTCGTCCTGCGCCGCACCGGCGGTACGTGGGAACGGGTCGCCACCCCCGCGTCCGCCGGGCGCGTCGACGACATCGTGGTGACCGCCGGCGGCATCACCGCCGTGGGCGAGCGGTACGACAACCACAGCGGCTTCCTGCTGCGGCTGCGGGGCGACAGCTGGAGCACGCCCGCCCTCCCGCCGGCCGGGCCCGGCCACCGCTGGTTCAACGGCATCTCGGCCGACCCCGACGGGCGGCTCACGGTGGTGGGCGCCACGGCGGACGCGGAGACACCCTGGATACAGCAGCCGCTGGTCCTCAACGGCTGGTCCTGAGCCGTACGCCCCGGGGGCGCACCACCGGTCGCCCCCGGGGCCGAACCGCGCCACAGTGGTTCTAGCGGTCAGCAGTCAGCGGTCAGCGGTCACGAGAGGGAGGTGCGCCCATGGTCCGGCCGATCACGGTGGGGGCGGACGGCAGTCCGCAGAGCGCTGCCGCCGTCGAGTGGGCCGCGCGCGAAGCAGGGCGGCGCGGTCTCGGCCTGCACCTGGTGCACGCCTGGGTGGACGAGTCCCTGTACATGGGGACGGTGCCGGACGGCGGGGACGGTGAGCGGCTGCTCGCGGAGGTGGCGCGCGAGGTCTGCGCGCGCCACCCGGACCTGGCCGTCACGACCGAGCTGCTGGCGGAGACCGCGACGGCGGGGCTGATCGAGAAGGCGGACGGCGCCGAGGTGATGGTGCTCGGCTCGCGCGGCCGTACGCCCGTGATGGGCTTCCTGCTCGGCTCGGTCGGGCTGCCCGTGGTGGCGCACAGCAAGCGGCCCGTCGTCCTGGTGCGCGCCGGGACGGACGACGAGGGGGACGAGGTCGTCGTCGGCCTGCGGGACCTCGGGCCGCCGGGGGACGCGCTGCTCGGGCTCGCGTTCGCCTCGGCCGTGCCGCGCGGCGCGGCCGTGCGGGCGGTGCGCGTGTGGGGCGGGGCGCCGTCGCTGTTCGGCTCCGACCTGCCGGAGAACCTGGAGGACCGCGACGCGTACGCCGACGCGGAGGCGCGGGAGACGGCGGCGCTGGTGGAGGCGCTCGCGCCGTGGCGCCTCCAGTACCCGGACGTGCCGCTGATCGAGGACGTGCGCTTCGGGAACGCGGCGGAGGAGCTGCTGCGCGCCGCCTCGGTGAGCGCGGCGCTGCTGGTGGTGGGGCGGCGCACGAACCGGTCGCTGCTGAGCATGCGCGTCGGGTCGGTGGCGCACGCGGCGCTGCACCACGCCCCGTCGCCGGTCGCCGTGGTGCCGTACGAGCGGCACGGCGGGTAGGGCCCGTTGCCGGGGGTCAGCACCGCAGGCCGATGATGCCCCAGCCGCGCCCCGCGGCCCGGGTGACGACGTCGCCCCATGCGGCGACCAGTGCCTCGAACGCGGCGAAGTCGGGTATCCAGCCCGCGGGATCGGCGTCGGCGTACGTGTCGAAGGCGGGCCGCAGGGAGGGCAGTTCCGGCTCGACGCGGGTCCAGTGGCGGCGGAACACGGCCACGTCCCCGGGTGGGCACGAGAGCAGCGTGTCCGTGCCCCAGCGCTCCGCCCGAGGCGGCACGGACGGGGTGAAGGGCGGGTCGGCCCCCTCGCCGTCCCAGTTGTGCTCGCCCCAGAACAGGTGGGCGCTGAACTCGTCGAAGGCGAGGCGCAGTCCGGGTGCCACGGCGTGGCGCATCCTGTCCCAGCGCTCCCCCGCCCAGAAGTGCGGCTTGTACGAGGTGAGCGTGCCCCGGAACTCGTAGCGCTCGTACCACGTGGCCCCTTCGGGGCGGCTCCACCCCTCGGGGGGATCGAAGTCGGGGTCGTCCGGGTCGCCGAAGGCCGCCACGCCGAGCAGCTCGCCCCTGCGGTCGGCGGGCGCCGCCCGCAGGTGGGCGAAGTCGGCGATCAGGACCTCGATGCACACACCCACGCGGCGAGCCTACGCCCGGGGCGTGGCCGCGTGCCGGCCGGTGGGGCGGGGCCGGCGGGCGGTCCCCGGGACGCGGCGGTCACTCCGGCAGGGGCAGCACCGTCTCCTCGCCCGGCTCGACCTCGACCGTCCGCTCGCCGAGCCGCACCCTGGCCGGTGCCTCCTCCCACTCGGGGACGGACACCTTCACCTCGCCGGGGCGCATGTGCAGCCGGACCTCGACGCCCCGGAAGCGCACCGAGAACGCGTACTCCGACAGCTCGGGCAGCGGAGCCGGGTCGAGCCACAGCGCGCCCTTGCGCGTCTCCAGGCCGGTCAGCCCGCGCTGCACGAGGTCGAGGGTGCCCGCCATCGCGCCGAGGTGGATGCCCTCGGAGGTGGTGCCGCCCTGGATGTCACAAACATCGCTCGCCAGCGCGTCTTGCATATAGGACCACGCCTTCGCGTGCCGGGACCGGCCCAGGACCCAGGCGTGCACGACGCCGCTCAGCGTCGAGCCGTGGCTGGTGCGGTCCAGGTAGTACGCGACGGTGTCCCGCCAGGTGTCCTCGTCGAAGGAGGTGTAACCGAGATGGTGGAAGACGGCGACGAGTTCGCGCGGCTGGAAGAGGTAGCCGAGCATGACGGTGTCCGCCTGCTTGGACGCCTTGTAGCGGTTGACCGTGTCGTGCTCGGACTCCAGGATGCGGTCCAGGCGGCGGATGTCGCCGTACTTCTTGCGGTAGCCCTCCCAGTCCAGCTCCTCCAGGTCGCCATAGCCATCGAACTGGCTGATCACGCCCTCGTGGAACGGCACGTACAGGCGGCGCGAGATCTCGTCCCACTCGTCCGGTTCGCCCTCGGCCATGCCGATGCGCTCGAACACCTCGCCGCGCCGCGACACCGGCAGGGTCCTGGCGACGCGGACGGCGTGCGCCAGCACCCAGGACGCGGTGACGTTGGTGTACGCGTTGTCGTCCAGGCCCGACGTGTCCCGGTCGGGATAGCCGTCGTGGTACTCGTCGGGGCCGAGGACACCGAGGATGCGGTAGCGCTCGTGCTGCCGGTCGTAGACGGCCGAGTCGGCCCAGAAGCGGGCGATCTGGAGCAGCATCTCGGCGCCGCGCGAGTGCGCGAACTCGACGTCGCCCGTCACCTGCCCGTACCGCCACACGTTGTAGGCGACCGCCGAGCCGACGTGGTGCTGGAGCCGCGAGTTGTCGGGCAGCCAGCGGCCGGAGCGCGGGTTGAGGTGGACCTCGGGCGTCTCCTCGCGGCCGTCGCTGCCGCTCTGCCAGGGGTACATCGCGCCCGCCCGGCCGATCGCGTGCGCCGAGCGGCACGCCTCGGGCAGCCGCCGGTAGCGGTAGTTGATCAGCGCCTTCGACAGGTCGGGGAAGTGGAGGTTCAGATACGGCAGGACGAACAGCTCGTCCCAGAAGACATGGCCCCGGTACGCCTCGCCGTGCAGACCGCGCGCGGGCACGCCGACGTCCAGCTCGGCCGTGTGCGCGGGCGAGAGCGTGGCGAGCAGGTGGAAGAGGTGGACGCGCAGGATGTGGCCCGGCTCGCCGGGCACGTCGAGCGCGGCGTGCCGCCACAGCCGGTCCCACGCCATGCGGTGCGAGCCGAGCAGGTCGGCGTACGCGGGGGCGCGGCGTACGCGCTGGAGCGCCGCGGACTGCGGGCTGCTGATCGCGGGGTCGCGGGACGTGTGCAGCGCGACGGTCTTCTCGACGGCGGCGGGCCGGTCCGGCGCGATGGGCAGGTCCATCACCTGTCCGACGCGGAAGTCGGAGCGGTGGGTCCTGATGTCCTCCCGGCGGATCTCGGGCTCGACGCGGGTGCGGGCGGCGACCACGACGCGGATGTCCGACTCGTTCGTGCGGCAGCGCAGCCAGACGGTCGCGGGGTCGGTCTCGTCGCCGCCGGTGTGCAGCGAGGTGAGGTGGTGGTCGGCGAGGTCGCTGTAGCGGGGGACGCCGGTGTTGCCGATCGAGCCGTCGATCGCCGACTCGATCTGGATCGCGCCCGTCCAGTCCTCGGCGACGAACGCGGTGCGCAGCGCGGCGAGATGGGGGTCGCCCATGTGGACGAGGCGGGACTGCTCGACGCGGGTGTGGCGGCCGTGGGCGTCGCGGTAGCGGAAGCGGCGCTCCAGCGTGCCGCTGCGCAGGTCGAGCCACTGCCGGTACTCCAGCAGTTCGCCCCCGGCCGCGCCGTCCGGGGTGAACCAGTCGCCGTCCGGGCCGTCCTCGGGGCGGACGCGGAAGCGCAGGACCAGCCAGTTGGGCAGGTTCACCATGTCCTCGTGCTCCAGCCTGCGGCCGGCGAGGAGGGTGGGGGCCCGGTTGTAGAGCCCGGCGGCGTACGTGCCGGGGTAGTGGACGCCGTCGGCGATCGTCTCGGGGGCGGCGCCACGGGTGGCGAGATAGCCGTTGCCCAGGGTGCACAGGGCCTCGCGCAGAGGCTCGGCCTCCGGGTCGTAGCCGTCGTACGCCCATTCCCACGCGGAGTCCGTCATCCGCCGCCACCTCCCGCGTCGGCGCCGACGAGTTCGCCGAGGTCGCGGACGACGATGTCGGCGCCGTGCTCGCGCAGGTCGTCCGCGCTGGTCGCGCTCCGCGTGCGGTCCACGCCGACGACCAGGCCGAAGCCGCCGCGGCGGCCCGCCTCGACGCCGGACAGCGCGTCCTCCACGATGGCGGCCTCCCCGGCCGGGACCGACAGGCGGCGCGCCGCCTCCAGGAAGAGCGCCGGGTCCGGCTTGCCCGCGAGGCCGAGGCGCGCCACGTCATTGCCGTCCACGACGGTCTCCAGCATGGAGCGGACACCGGCGTGGGCGATCAGGTCGCGCGCGTGGCGTGAGGAGGAGATGGCGGCGCAGCGCACACGGGCGCTGTGCAGCGCGAGCAGCAGCCGTACGGTGCCCGGGTACGCCTCCAGGACGCCCTCGTCGAGCACGCGCATGAAGATCCGGTCCTTCATCGCGGCGACGGCGCAGACAGTGTCCGTGCCCGGTTCGTCGTCCGGCTCCCCGTAGGGCAGGTCCATGTCCCGCGCGGCGAAGAAGGCGGCGGCGCCGTCGAGGCGTGACTTGCCGTCGACGTACCGCCGGTAGTCGTCCTCCTGGTCGAACGGCGGATCGACGCCCGGTACGGTGTCGAACGCCTCCTTCCAGGCGGTCGCGTGCGCGCGCGCCGAATCGGTGATCACTCCATCGGTGTCGAACACCACGGCCCGGCAGTCCCAAAGCTCCGGCACAGCCACCACACCGCCTCCCGGACGTCGGTCTGTCGCCTTCGTTCCATGGGACCCCGGGCACGGCCGTCCCGCAAACGGGCGACGGCTCAGCAACCGGTCGCGAGCCGCAGCCGGTGGCCGGTCACGCTGACCGGGCGCAGCCTGACCCACAGCTCGCGCTCGCCGCGCACCCAGCGGCGCCCGCCGGTCGCGGCGGCGAGGCGGGCCGTCTCGTCCTCGTCGGTGACCGGGGTGGCGCGGCCGAGGATCTGGACGCTCCAGCCGACGCCCTCGGCGCCGTCCAGCATGTCCACCTCGAACGCGATGTCGCTGTCGAGGGAGGGCGGCGCGTCGGTGCTCGTGCGGAAGACGACGGCGCCCTCGATCAGGCGGTAGCCGGCGGGGACGATGGCGGGGCCGTCCGGGGTCGTGACGGCGACCCTGCCGACGGAGTGGCGGGCGACGAGGTCGTAGCACTCGTCGCTGTCGAGGGCGACGAGCTCGACGGCGCCCGCCGGGTGCGGCGCGGCCCCGGCGAGGGGGCGGGCGCCGCGCAGGTCGGCCACGGTCGTGTCGAGCGCGCGGGCGACGCGGGTGAGCGAGTCGAGTGTCGGCGACGCCGGGCTTTCCTCCAGGTAGCGGAGGTACTGGGGCGCGACGCGGGCGCGGTGGGCCACGTCCTCGCGGCTGAGGCCGAGTTCCTCGCGGCGCATGGCGACGCGGCGGCCGACGTCACCGCGGTGGGTGCGCGTACCCGTACCCGTGCCCGTGCCGCCGTGCGCCGTACCCTGTGCGTGCCTTGCGCGGCCTGCCATGGTGACCACCTCTCCGCTCCGTGACCGGCGCCCCCGGCCGGCCCGACGACCGGCGCTCCTCCCAGCCTTCACCCGGCTCGCGGGACACGCGCGCCGGGGCGCGTCCCGTGCTGGTGGCGCGTGCGGTTGTCAAGTGCCCCGGAGCAATGTCAGCCATTCCCGGGGGACCCATGGGGACGGCGGCGCCCCGGTGGTGCCCGTGCCGCACGGCCACCCGCCGCCCGTCCCGGCGGTGCGGGCGGCGAGGTGCCGGGAACTGCGCGGTCGGCCGGCCCGCCCGTGCGCCGGGCGGCCGGGACCGTGCGCGTTCCCGGGGTCCGGCTGCCCCGGCGCGGCGGTGCCATGCGCGTGATCCACCGTCAGTTTCCGGCCGTGCGCCCCCCGGACGCGCTGGGCGCACACCAAGGTTGTGGCCCGTTTCCACTGTGCCCTCGGACGCCATGCGGTCACGCTATGACGGGAGATCACCACACCATGTGATGAGAGCCATGATGAGAGGTGAGGTCACGTGAACACGACAGCGACGCCGTGCGCGGACACCAGGACCGTCGACCGCGCTGCCGCTCCGGCCGCGCGTCCCCGGCGGGAGTGCGGGCGATGAGCGACACCGAGCAGTCCCCCACGCAGCGCAACCCCGACCGCCGTCCCGAGCTGGAGGACCTGCTGCGCGAGGCGAACGCCCTCAGCCGCGCGGACCGCCGCGCCAAGGGCGGCGACACCACGCGCCCGCTGCCCCCGGCCTAGGGTCTGCCCGGCCCCTCCGGCGTTCCCCCGTGCGGGTGAACTCGTACGGGTGAGGGCGCGTACGCGTGGTCGTGCCTCCCGCCGCCCGGCGCGTGAACGGCGAGGGCGGGAGGCGGGGCGGGGCGGGGTGGTCAGAACGTGTCGTACGGCCAGCCGTCCGTCGTGTGGACGACGTAGTCGGGCCGGGTGCGCACGGTCGCGTCGCGCAGGCGGCGCAGCACCGTCGCGCGGTCCGGCGGATCGATGCCGAGGGCGCGCACGGCGGCCCGCTGCCGCGCCGGGTCGAAGCCGGTCACGACATCGCGGAAGTCGTCCTCCAGCACGTCGAGTTCGGTCTCCCCCGGGGTCGCCGGGGCGCCGGGCCGCAGGTAGCGCAGGCAGTCCTGCCAGTAGGGGACCCGGGCGAGCAGTTCCAGGGCCTCGCGGAGGTTGTCCGCGATCAGCCCGCTCTGGCCTTCCGGGGAGGTGTAGAGGACCGGGCGTTCGGCCGCGTCCCGATCACCGCACAGGAAGTACGTGCCGCCCGTGGCGCAGCCGGCGATCGGCGTGAGGGGCCCGCCGGACGAGAGGTGCAGGTCCTCGGCGGGCTGCCGGCGCGTCACGTCGAAGGCGCAGGGGCCCTCCAGGTACGCGGACAGCGCCGCGTCGTTCTCGATCCGGGCCAGCAGAACGGAGTCGTCAGCCATGGGGGCAACGTATCCGTCCACCCGTTCGACTCCGCAAGGGGGCGGTGGCTGCGCGGCTAGGGTGACCGCCATGTCCGGTGATCTCCTCCGCATCGTGTCCCGTTCCTCTCCCATGGCCCTGGCGCAGGTCGAGCGTGTGCGCGCCGAACTGGCCGCGCTGCGCCCCGGGGTGCGCACGGAGGTCGTGCCGGTGACCACCTCGGGCGACCGGTGGACGGGCGATCTGGGCGCGCTGGGCGGCAAGGGCGCGTTCACCAAGGAGGTGGACGCCGCGCTCCTGGCGGGCGGGGCGGACCTCGCGGTGCACTGCATGAAGGACGTGCCCGCCGACCGGCCACTGCCGCCGGGCACCGTGTTCGCCGCCTACCTGCGGCGCGACGACATCCGCGACGCCCTGGTCCACCCCGGCGGGCTGGCCCTCGGGGAGCTGCCGGACGGCAGCAGGATCGGCACGTCGTCGGTGCGGCGGCGCGCGCAGCTCGCGGCGTCGTACCCCGGGCTGGTGTGCGTGCCGCTGCGGGGGAACGTCAACCGCCGCCTGGAGAAGCTCGCCGCCGGTGCGGCCGACGCGCTGCTGCTCGCCGTCTCGGGACTGGCGCGGATCGGGCGGTCCGGGGTGGCGTCGCAGGTGCTGGGCGTCGAGGAGATGTGCCCGCCGCTGGGCGCGGGGGTGCTCGGCCTCCAGTGCAGGGCGGACGACGACCGGGTGCTGGAGATGGTGTCGGGTCTCGGCGACCCGGGCGCGTGGCGGGAGATGACGGCGGAGCGGACGTTCCTGCATGTGCTGCGCGGGCACTGCAACAGCCCGATCGCGGGCTACGCGCGGGCGGAGCGCGACGGGCGGCTGCAACTGTGGGGGCGGGTGTTCTCGCCCGACGGCAAGACGGTGCTGGACGCGCACGAGTGGGCGGGGCCGCTCGACCCGGAGGCGCTGGGCATGTCGGTGGCGGTGGCGCTGCTGCGGCAGGGGGCGCGGGACGTCATCGACGCCATCCCGCACTGACGCCGCGCGGCCCTCACGGGGTGGTGACGCGGAACACCGGGTGGTTCGGGGCGATGCGGCGCAGCTCCTCGTCGGAGGACTTGGGGCCGACACCGTCGAAGAAGACGCCGACCTCGGCCTTCCAGCGCGTGAGGTAGGCGCGCAGCAGTTCCGGCTTGTCGTCGTCGGCGACCTCGGTGGCGGTGAAGTCGGTGGCGCGCTTGCCGAGGATGAGCTGTCCGCCGCCCGCCGCGCGCATGTTGTGGGTCCACTGGACGTGGCCGCGCGGGGCGACGAGGTACTGCGCGCCGTCCACCGTCAGGAGGTTGACCGGCGTGCGGCGCCAGGTGCCGCTCTTGCGGCCCTTGACGGCGAGGACGCGGGAGCCCCAGACGCTCAGGCCCCTGCGGGTGAGCCAGGAGACGGCGCGGTTGAGCACGTGGACGGTGAACCAGCCGGGCTTGCGCAGGTGGGGGGTGGCTTCGCCGCTCATGGTGGACGCCTCTCGGTGACTGTTCTCGTGAGCACTGCTCTCGGTCTGGAGCAACAGTGACACATGCGCGGCGCGAATGCAAGAGCAGTGCTCACGTCTTGGTGCACCGCTCCGCGCGGTGGCAGACTGGCCGCCATGAGTGCCATCGAAGGAGCCAGGGCGAGGGCCAGGCGTGAGATCAGCACGGCCATCAAGGAGGAGGCGCGGCGCGGACTCGCCGCCGAGGGGCCCACGAAGCTGTCGCTGCGCGCGGTCGCGCGGGAGCTGGGCATGGCGTCGTCCGCGCTGTACCGCTACTTCCCGAGCCGGGACGACCTGCTGACCGCGCTGATCACGGACGCCTACGACGCGATGGGCGGGGCGGCCGAGGGCGCCCTCGCCGCCGCGCCGCGCGAGGACCCGGCGGCGCGCTGGGTGGCCGTGTGCGCGGCCGTACGGGAGTGGGCCCTCGCGCACCCGCACGAGTTCGCGCTGGTGCACGGCACCCCCGTGCCCGGCTACGCGGCGCCGCAGACGACATCGGCGGCGGGCTCCCGCGTACCGCTCGCCCTGCTCGCGCTGGCGCTGGACGCGCACGCGGACGCGCTGCTCGCGCCGCCGTCGTGGGACCCGCTGCCGCGGGACGTGCGGGCGGAGGCGGAGCAGCTGGCGGAGGAGTACGCGCCGGGGCTGCCCGCGCCGGTGATGGCGGCGGTGGTGGCGGCCTGGGCGCAGCTGGTGGGGCTGGTGAGCTTCGAGGTGTTCGGGCAGTACACGGGCGTGGTGACGGCGCGCGACGAGTTCTTCGCGCACGCGGTGGGGCGCCTGGGCGCGGACATCGGGCTGGCGAGCACGCGCGGCGGGGTCCCCGAGGAGTGAGCGCGGCAGCCTGAGGACGGTGGCGTGAGCGGTACGCCCCTCCCCCGTCGCCTTCGAAGGGGCGGAGGGAGGGGCGTACGGCCGGGCGGGCGGGTGCCTATGCCGCCGTGCAGGCGGTGCCGTTCAGGCTGACGGTCGGCGGCGTGTACTGACCGCCGTTGTCCGTCTGGAAGCCGAATCCGATCGTGCCGCCCGCGCCGACGTTCCCGTTGTACGGGGCGTTGGCGGCGGTGACGGTCGCGCCGGACTGGCTGAACACGGCGTTCCACCCGCTGGTGACGCGGTGCCCCGACGGCAGGGCGAAGGTGGCCGACCAGCCGTTGACGGCCGCCGTCGTGCGGATGCCGACCTCGACGACGGAGCCGGCGTTCCAGCGGCTGGTCACCCGCCAGGTGACCTGGCAGGGCCCGGCGGGCGGGTCCGGGTCGCCGGGGTCGCCGCCGCCCGGCTCGCCGCCGAGGGCGGTGAGCATGGCGCCGAACGCGGGCTTGGCCTGGTAGTTCTGGTCGTACAGGCAGGCCGCGCCCTGTCCGTCGAAGACGCCGGGGACCCACGAGTCGGCGTCGCTGAAGCCCCACACGGTGATGCCCCGGCAGGCGGAGACGGCGAGGCAGGTCCGCGTGACGGAGGCGAACTGCGCCGCCTGCCGCTGGAGCTTGGCGCTGTCCGCCGGCAGGTTCATCCGGATGTCCAGCTCCGTGATGACCACTTCGAGGCCCAGGTCGGCGAACCGCTGGAGGTTGGTCTGGAAGGTGGACGGGATCTGGTCGAGGATGAAGTGCGACTGGAAGCCGACGCAGTCGATGGGCACGCCCTGCGACAACAGCGAGGAGACGAGGTTGTACAGCCCGTTGCTCTTCGCGCCGACGCCCTCGGTGTTGTAGTCGTTGATGCACAGCTTGGCGTCCGGGTCGGCCGCGCGCGCGGTCCTGAACGCGGTGCCGATGAAGCCGGAGCCGAGGGTGTCCGAGAAGACCGAGGAGCGCAGCGTCCCGTCCTCGTTGAACGCCTCGTTCACCACGTCCCAGTACGCGACGTCGCCCTCGTAGTGGTCCATGACGGTGGTGATGTGGTTGTTCATGACCTGGGTCAGCTGTGTCTGGTTGAAGCCGCCGTTGGCGACCCAGCCGGGCAGCTGGCTGTGCCAGACGAGCGTGTGGCCCCAGACCTGCTGGCCGCCCGCCTGCGCGAAGTCGACCAGGCGGTCGCCCGGCGCGAAGTTGAAGGAACCGCGCGACGGCTCGATCGCGTCCCACTTCATGACGTTCTCGGCGGTGACGCTGCTGAACTCGCGGCTCGCGATGCCGGTGTACGTGCCGTTGCCGAGCCGGCCGTCCGCGACGGCCGTGCCGACGAAACGGCCCTGCTCCTCGGCCGCGTCGCGCAGGGTGGCGGCCGCGGCGCCCGGCTCGGCGGCCGGCGGCTGGGCGGCCTGTGCGGCGCCGGTCACCAGGGAACCGGAGAGCAGCGCCGCCGAGGTCGCGAGGACGACCGCGGCTCTGCGCACCAGGGGAATCATCGTGGTGCCCCTCTCGTTTGTCATGCCCCCGCAGGCTGACGGGACCGTTCTACGGTCGCCCCTGGGCACCGTCAACCCTTCCGGAATAATGTTGAAAAACTTCCGGGTCTTCGGGTGCGAAAGATGAGGGTTTTGGATGAGTGCGGAGCGCAAGGTCACGATCACGGCCATCGCGCGGGAGGCCGGGGTCTCGGTGCCCACGGTCTCCCGGGTGGTCAACGGCCGGTCGGACGTGGCACCTGAGACCCGCGCCAAGGTCGAGGAGCTGCTGCGGCAGTACGGCTACCGGCGGCGCGCCCACGCGCCCGGCGACCGGGCCGCCCTGCTCGACCTGGTGTTCAACGACCTCGACAGCCCGTGGGCGGTCGAGATCATCCGGGGCGTCGAGGAGGTCGCGCACGACGCGGGCGTGGGCACGGTCGTCTCGGCCATCCACGACCGCGCGGGCGCGGCGCAGCAGTGGATGACCAACCTGCGGGCGCGCGCGTCGGACGGCGTGATCATGGTGACGTCGGTGCTCGAACCCGGCCTGCACAAGGAGCTGCACCGCCTCGGGGTGCCGCTGGTCGTCGTGGACCCGGCCGGGTCGCCCGCGCTGGACGCGCCGACCGTGGGCGCGACCAACTGGGCGGGCGGCCTGGCGGCGACCGAGCACCTGCTCGGCCTCGGCCACCGGCGGATCGGCTTCATCGCGGGGCCGCCGCGCCTGCTGTGCAGCCGGGCGCGGCTCGACGGCTACCGGGCCGCGCTGGAGTCGGCGGGCGTGCCGGTGGACGAACGCCTCACCGTGCCGGGCGACTTCTACCATGAGTCGGGTTTCCACGGCTGCGGACGGCTGATGGACCTGGACGAGCCGCCGACCGCCGTCTTCGCGGCCAGCGACCAGATGGCGATGGGCGCGATCGAGGCGCTGCGGCAGCGCGGGCTGCGGGTGCCGCAGGACGTGAGCGTCGTCGGCTTCGACGACCTGCCGGAGATGCGCTGGTCCGCGCCGCCGCTGACGACGGTGCGGCAACCGCTCGCGGAGATGGGGAAGGTGGCCGCGCGCACGGTGCTGCGGCAGGCGCGCGGCGAGGAACTCGACTCGCCCCGCCTTGAGCTGGCGACCGAGCTGGTGGTGCGTGCCTCCACGGCGCCGCCCGCCGCACGCTGACCCCGGCCGTCCCCGCCCCCGCCCCCGCCCTCACACCGGCACCGGCACCGGCGAAAGAGCGTTCTTCCGAAAGCATCCGCAACACCGGGGCCCCCGCGGCGGTACGCGCCCACGCGCCGCCGCCCCCACCGGTTCGTCCGGCACGCGCCCGCCTCCTCCCAGGTCACGGCCCCGCGCGGGGCCCGCTCCGCCCTGCCCGCACGCGGACGGCCCCGGCGGCAACGGACGCCCGTGACCGTCTTGTTGCCGCGCACACCGTTGACGCGCACCGCGCCCGGACGTACTTTGCTTCGGCACTGGTCCGATAATTATCGGTGATCTTCCGGAAGGTATGCGACGATGCAAAGCCTCGAATCCCTGCGGCCCGGCGGCGCGAGCCGCAGGTTCCGCGCGACCCTGACCAGCGCCGTCGCGTGCGTCCTCGCGGCCTCGGGCCTCGCGGCGTGCGGCAGCGACGGACCCGGCGGCCGCGGCGGCGACACGCTGGAGGTGTGGGTCTACCAGGACGGCTCGACGCGGCTCCAGGAAGAGCTGGTGGAGCAGTTCAACGAGACGTCGGACATCGACATCAACCTGACGCAGATCCCGGGCGAGAACTACCAGGAGCGCATGCGCACCGCCATGGGCAGCCCGAACGCCCCCGACATCTTCTTCAACTGGGGCGGCGGCAGCATCAGCGACTTCGTGGCCGAGGACATGCTGGTCGACCTGACCGACGTGCTCGCGGACGACCCGGAGTTCGGCGGCGCGTTCATCCCCGCCATCCTCGACGCGGGCGCGGTGGACGGCCGGCACTACGGCGTACCGATGCGCGGTGTGCAGCCGGTCATCCTCTTCTGGAACCGCACGCTGTTCGAGGAGGCCGGCGTCGAGGCCCCGCAGGACTGGGACGACTTCCGCTCCCTCGTCGGCACCTTCGCCGACCGCGACATCACCCCCGTGGCCCTCGGCGGCGCCGACACGTGGACCGAGCTGATGTGGCTGGAGTACCTGCTCGACCGCTTCGGCGGCGCCGAGGTGTTCGACGCCATCAGGAACGGCGACCCGGCGGCCTGGGGCGACCCGGCCGTCCTCACCGCCGCGCAGGAGATCGCCTCGCTGGTGGACGACGGCGCGTTCGGCAACAACTTCCGCTCCGTCGCGTACACGAACGACGGCGTCTCCACCTTCTTCGCCCAGGGCGGCGCCGCCATGCACCTGATGGGCAGCTGGGAGTTCGCCAACCAGCTCGCGAACCAGCCGGAGTTCGCCGCCGACGACCTCGCCTGGGCGCCGTTCCCCGCCATCGCGGACGGCGCGGGCGACCCGGCGTCCCTGGTCGGCAACCCCACCAACTACTGGTCGGTCAACGCGGACGTCGAGGGCGAACGGCTCGACGCGGCCATCGAGTTCCTGAAGCTGCACGGCGGCGAGGACTACGCCCGTTCCCTCGTCGCGAACGGCGACATCCCCACCACCACCGGAGCCGAGGCGCTCCTGGACGAGGCGCCCGAGCCCGAGTACGCGCGCTTCCAGTACGACATGGTCGAGAACGCCCCCAGCTTCACGCTCTCCTGGGACCAGGCGCTCCCCGCCCGGCAGGCCACCCCGATGCTCGACGCGATCGAGCAGCTCTTCGGCGGGCAGCTCAGCCCCGAGGAGTTCGTCGCGGCGATGCAGGAACTGTAGGCGGAGCCGGTGAAGGAGAGTACGTCCCTCCCACCCCGTACGGGTCGCCCAGGCCTCGCCTGGGCGATCCCCGGTGTGCTGTTCTTCGCGTTCTTCGCCGTCGTGCCGCTGGTGATGGTGGCCTACCTGTCGTTCACCGACTGGGACGGCCTGAGCGACCCGTCGTGGACCGGCCTCGACAACTGGTCGCGGCTGTGGGACGACGACGGGATGCGCAACGCCGTCTGGCTCAGCCTGCTGCTCACCGCCCTGACCTGGCTGATCCAGACGCCGATCGCCCTGCTGCTCGGCGTGTGGTCGGCCGGGCGCCAGCGGCACAGGGCCGTCATGTCGGCGATCTTCTTCCTGCCGCTGCTGGCCTCGTCCGTCGCCCTCGCGCTGCTGTGGCGCACGCTGTTCGACCCGAACCTCGGGCTCGCCGCCGACGTCGCCGAGTGGTTCGACCTGGACACGGCCGACCTGCTGGGCACGTCGCGCGGCGCGTTCGCGGCCGTCCTGTTCGTCACGAGCTGGCAGTTCGTGCCGCTGCACATGCTGATCTACCAGGGCGGCGCACGGCAGATCCCGCGCTCGCTCTACGACGCGGCGTCCATCGACGGCGCGGGCACCGTGCGGCAGTTCTTCAGCATCACGCTGCCGCAGCTGCGCAACACCGTCGTGACGTCCTCGGTGCTGATGGTCGTCGGCGCGCTGACGTACTTCGACACGGTCCTCATCCTCACGCGCGGCGGGCCCGGCGACGCCACGGCCATCGTGCCGTACCTGATGTACGAAGAGGGCTTCCGCGCGTTCGACCTCGGCTACGCCAGCGCCATCGCGGCCGCCCTGGTCGTCGTCGCCACCGCCACGTCCCTGCTGCTGGTGCGCCTGACCGGCTTCAGCAGGATGCGCAGCACCCGGGAGGGCATGTGACACCGACCGCATCCGTGAGCCCCCCGCGGGTCCGGCGCGCCGCGCGGTGGCGCCGGTTCAACTGGGCGGGAACGCTCGGCGCGCTGATCTGGCTGGTCATCGTCGTCGTGCCGCTCTACTCCATGGTCAGCTCCACCCTCCAGACACGGCCCGAGTACCTGGACAACGGCCCGCTCGCCCTGCCCACCGACCCCGGGCTCGGCAGCTACCGGCAGGTGCTGGAGGGCGACTTCCCGCGCTACCTGCTCAACACCGCGATCGTCACCGTTTCCTGCGCCGCGATCGTCATCGCGCTGGCCGTGACGGTCAGTTACGTGGTGGTGCGCAACCGCAGCCCGTGGTCCCGCCGCACGTTCCAGCTCTTCCTGCTCGGGCTCGCCATCCCGTCCCAGGCGGTGATCATCCCGGTCTACTGGATCATCACCGAACTCCAGCTCTACGACACCCTGCTGGCCGTCATCCTGCCCACCGCCGCGTTCTCGCTCCCGGTGAGCGTGCTGATCCTGGTGGGCACCATGCGGGACATCGACGAGGAGATGTACGAGTCGATGGCGCTGGACGGCGCGGGCCCGGCCCGGATGCTGGTGCAGCTCGTCGTGCCCGTCGCCCGTGCCGGGATCTCCACGGCCGGGGTGTTCGCGGCGCTGAACGCCTGGAACGGCTTCCTGTTCCCGCTGATCCTCACCCAGTCCCGGGAGTCCCGGGTCCTGACCCTCGGCCTGTACGACTTCGTCGGCGAGTTCCGCGTGGACATCCCCGCGCTGCTCGCCGCCGTGGTCCTGTCGATCGTGCCGATCTTCACCGCGTACCTGTTCGCCCGCCGCCAGCTCATCAACGGGCTGATGGGCGTCGGCGGACGCTGAACGGCCCGGCCAGGACCGCACGCGGACCCGCGCGGACGCCCACGCGCAGACAAAGGAGCCTCATGCAGCACCACCCATGGCAGGACACGTCACTCCCCGCGGGGACCCGGGCGGCGGACCTGCTCGCCCGTCTCACGCTGGAGGAGAAGCTCGCCCAGCTCGGCAGCGTGTGGCCCGGTTCGGAGTCGGACCCGGGGGAGGCCGCCGCGGCGCAGGAGCCGGGCGGCGAGGAGGGGGCCGACGTCGCCCCGATGCAGGGGGAACTCACCGCCTCGACGCCCGCGCCCGACACGGTGATCGCCCACGGACTCGGCCAGCTCACCCGCCCGTTCGGCACCGCCCCGGTCGATCCGCTGGAGAAGGCGCGCGCGCTCGCCGACGAGCAGCGGCGCGTCGCCGGCATCAGCCGCTTCGGCATCCCCGCGCTGGTGCACGAGGAGTGCCTGACCGGCTTCACGGCCTGGCGCGCCACGGTCTTCCCCACGCCGCTCGCCTGGGGCGCCTCCTTCGACCCCGGGCTGGTCGAGGAGGCGGCGCGGCTCATCGGCGCGTCGATGCGCGACGTCGGCGTCCACCAGGGTCTCTCCCCCGTGCTCGACGTGCTGCGCGACCCGCGCTGGGGCCGCACCGAGGAGTCCATCGGCGAGGACCCGTACCTCGTCGCCACCATCGGCACCGGGTACGTGCGGGGCCTGGAGTCCGTGGGCATCATCGCCACGCTCAAGCACTTCGCCGGGCACGCCGCCTCCCGCGGCGCCCGCAACCACGCGCCCGTCTCCATCGGCCCGCGCGAGCTGGCCGACGTGATCCTCCCGCCGTTCGAGATGGCGCTGCGCGAGGGCGGCGCGCGGTCCGTCATGAGCGCCTACCACGACATCGACGGCGTGCCCGCCTCGGCCGACGGCTGGCTGCTGACGGAACTGCTGCGCGACCGCTGGGGCTTCACCGGCACCGTCGTCTCCGACTACTTCGCCGTGTCGTTCCTCGAACTGACCCACCGCGTCGCCGACTCCCCCGCCGAGGCCGCCGCCCTCGCCCTGACCGCCGGGATCGACGTCGAACTGCCCGCCCAGCGCTGCTACGGCGAGCCGCTGCTGAAGGCGGTGCGCTCCGGCGAGTTCCCCGAGGACGTGGTGGACCGCTCGGTGCTGCGCGTCCTCACGCAGAAGGCGGAGCTGGGCCTGCTGAACCCCGGCTGGAGTCCTGTACCGCCCGCGCTGGAGGCGGAAGACCCGGCCGTGGACCTGGACCCGCCGCACATGCGCGCCGTCGCCCGCAGGCTCGCGGAGGAGTCCGTCGTCCTGCTGGCGAATCCCGACGGCGCGCTTCCCCTGGCCGGTACGTCCCGCATCGCCGTCGTCGGCCCCCTCGCGGACAACCCCGCGCCCATGCTCGGCTGCTACACCTTCCCGCGCCACGTCGGCGTGCAGCACCCCGAACTCCCCCTCGGCATCGCCGTGCCCACGCTGCTGGAGTCGCTGCGCGCCGAACTCCCCGGCGCCACCGTCGAACACACATCCCCCGCCGGGGCGTCCGGGGCCGACGTGTGCGTGGTCGTCGCCGGTGACCGCTCCGGCCTGTTCGGGCGCGGCACGTCGGGCGAGGGCTGCGACGCCGCCGATCTCGAACTGCCCGACGCACAGGGCGAGCTGATCGACGAGGCCCTGGCCACCGGAACGCCCGTCGTCCTGGTGCTGCTCACCGGCAGGCCATACGCGCTGGGCCGCTGGGCGGACCGGCTGGCCGGGTGCGTGCAGGCGTTCTTCCCCGGCGAGGAGGGCGGCGGCGCCGTCGCGGGCGTACTGTCCGGACGCGTCAACCCGTCGGGGCGGCTGCCGGTCGGCGTGCCGCGCCACCCCGGCGGCCAGCCCGCGCCGTACCTCGCTCCGCCGCTCGGCCAGCTGGGCGATGCCAGCAACATCGACCCCACCCCGCTGTACAGCTTCGGGCACGGCCTGTCCTACACCGAGTTCACATGGGGCGACGCCGTGGCCGAGCACGACACCGTCCCCACCGACGGCGGCACCACGGTACGGCTGACCGTGACCAACACCGGTGACCGCGCGGGCACAGAGGTCGTCCAGCTGTACCTGCACGACCCGGTCGCCCGCACCACGCGGCCCGTGCACCGCCTCATCGGCTACGCCCGCGTTCCCCTCGAAGCCGGCGCGTCCGCCGAGGTGCGGTTCGGTTTCCACACCGACCTGACCGCGTACACCCTCGCGCCGGGCCGTCGCGTCGTGGACGCGGGGGCGGTCGAACTGCGCCTCGGCCCCTCCGGCGGCTCGATCCTGCGCACCGTGCCGCTCACCCTCGTGGGACCCGCCCGTACGGCGGGCGACGACCGCAGGATGCGCACGGAGACGGACGTCAGCCCCCTCCCGGCGGACCCGCACGGCTGAGCAGGCCCACCGCCCCGGTACAACGGCGTACCGGGGCCCCGCCGCACGCCGTTCCCCGCCGGACGGCGCCCGACGGGGCTACCCTGGGCAGCATGGCCTGGACGGTGCGCGACATCCCCGACCTCAAGGGCCGCACGGCGGTCGTGACCGGCGCCAACAGCGGCCTCGGCTACGTCGTCGCGCGCGAACTGGCGCGCCGCGGCGCGGGAACCGTGCTCGCCTGCCGCAGCCGGGAGCGCGGCAGGGCGGCGCTGGAACGGCTGCGCGGCGAGGTCCCCGAGGCACGCGCCGAACTGCGGCTGCTCGACCTGGCCGACCTCTCCTCGGTCCGCGCGTTCGCCACCCAGTGGCGCGGCGAGCGGCTCGACCTGCTGGTGAACAACGCGGGGCTGATGGCGGTGCCGCGCGGCACGACGGAGGACGGCTTCGAGACGCAGTTCGGCGTCAACCACCTCGGCCACTTCGCGCTGACCGGGCTGCTCCTGCCGTCCCTGCTGGCCGCCCCGGCGCCGCGCGTCGTGTCGGTCTCCAGCATGGCGCACCTCGCCGCGAACGTGGACTTGTCCGACCCGCACGCCGAACGCCGCTACCTGCGCTGGGTCGCGTACGCCCGGTCCAAGTCGGCCAATCTGATGTTCACCCACGAACTGGCCCGCCGCGCCCGGCACACCGCCCTCGTCGCCGCCGCCGCGCACCCCGGCTGGGCCGCCACCGAACTCCAGACCAAGGGCCCCCGGATGGCGGGCAGCGCCGTGCAGGAACGTGCCGCCCGCGCCCTCAACGCGCTCGTCGGCTCCGCCCCCGAGGCGGGCGCCGCGCCG
This sequence comes from Streptomyces sp. MS19, assembly GCF_047200595.1. Classification (NCBI taxonomy): domain Bacteria; kingdom Bacillati; phylum Actinomycetota; class Actinomycetes; order Kitasatosporales; family Streptomycetaceae; genus Streptomyces; species Streptomyces sp. MS19. The sequence goes on from NZ_JBJZOH010000005.1 coordinate 100,565, forward strand.
GTACTCCACGCGGCGACCGCGCCGGACGTCGCACCCGACGGGTACGTCGGGCCGCGCGCGGCCACCCGGGGCGGCGCGGGGAGGACCTGGCGCGCCCCCTGGACGACGAACGACGCCATGACCGCGCGCCTGTGGACGGTCTCCGGGGAACTGACCCAGGTGACCTACGACTTCCCGGCGCCCCCCTCCTCCCCTTGACGGGCCCGGCGCGCCACCCCCCGCCCGCTGTTATCGTCAGCGGATCGGATGGATGACTTCCCTGGGGGGCGACATGAGTGCGCAGTGCTGGAGCTGCCGTCAGCGGCCGGCCACCGCGCCCGACGGCAGGTGCCGGGAGTGCGTGAGCGGCGCGGTGGCCGCTCAGCCGACCATGGCCGACGGGCGGCCGCTGGCACCGCCCCCGGCCGCCCCCGGGCCGCCGCCGGGGGCACAGCCGACAGCACAGCCGACAGCGCAGCCGGCAGCGCAGCCGGGGTCATACCCAGGGGCGCACCCGGGGACGCAGCCGTTCGCCGCGCCGCCCGCGCCCGGCTACGGGTACCCGGGCCGGCCGGCCCCGTTCCCCGGCCAGCCGGGTGGCATCCCGCAGCTGCCGCCGCAGTTCGGCAGCCCGCGCGGCCTGGCCATCGCCCTGTACGCCCTCTTCGGCGTCGCGATCGTCATCTGGTTCGCGGGCTTCGGCACGGGCGCCGGGATGCTCAGCACGCTGGACGACCTGGAGAGCCCGAACGCGCTCTTCATCGACTTCCAGGACGCGCAGGACACGCTGGACGGCTGGCAGGCCGTGGGCGTCCTCCGCCTCCTGCTGACGATCGCGATCGGCATCGTGTTCGTCATCTGGTTCCACCGGGTGCGGGTGAACGCCGAGCTGTTCGACCCGGCCGGGCAGCGCCTGAGCCGCGGCTGGGCGATCGGCTCCTGGTTCGTGCCGGTGATCTTCTTCTGGTTCCCCAAGCAGATCGCGAACGACGCCTGGCGCTCCAGCACCCCCTGGGGCGGGCACGCGCGGCTCGGCGTGCTCACCGCGTGGTGGCTCCTGTGGGTGGCGACCTGGGTCACCGGCTTCTCGACGTTCTCCCCGGACGACGACGGCCGCATCGACCCGGACGAGTACGACGACATCCGCGTCGACGCGATCATCACGATCGTCAACGGGCTGGTCGGCGTCGCCGCGGCGATCCTGGCCATCATCGTCGTGCGGCAGATGACGCAGCGGCAGCTGGTCAAGTACGCGCAGGGGCCGCAGCCCTGGACGCAGACGCCCGGGATGTACGCGGGCCCGCCCGCCGGGCCGCGGCCGGGCGCGTACCCGGGCTTCCCGCAGCAGTCCCAGCCGCAGCACCAGCCCCAGCAGCAGCCGGGGCAGCAGCCCCCGGCCTCGCCGCCGCCCCCGTTCTGACACCGCGTCCGGGCCGTCACGGGCGGCCCGGCACGGACTTCCTCCCCCCGGGGCCGGATCTCCCCGACGCGTGCAATACTCTGCGCCGTTCGCTGAGATCCGTACAACCGGGGGGATTTTCATGGCGCTTGCCCTCGCCATAGTCGGGCTGGCCGCGCTCGCCGCGGCCGTCGTCGTGCTGCTGCGGTCACGCCGCAGAGCCGCCCCGAAGGCGCCGCCGCCACCGCGCGACCCCTTCGCCCCCGACCAGGACACCGGCGGCGACCCGCGCACGCTGAAGGCGGGCGACATGGTGGAGTACCTCGGCGAACAGCTCTTCGTCCGCGGCTCGCTGCGGCTGTCGGAGGGCGGCTTCAGCTGGTCGGAGCACTTCGTGGACGCCATGAACGGGACCGGCGCGGGGCGCCGCTGGATCTCCGTCGAGGAGGACCCGGACCTGGAGGTCGTGCTCTGGACCGAGTACACCGGCGCCGGCCTCAGGCCGAGCGAGCGCACCCTGACCGTCGAGGGCGTCACGTACCACCGCACCGAGCACGGCACCGCGACATACCGCTCCGAGGGCACCACCGGTCTCGCCGCCACCGGCCGCGTCGAGTACGCCGACTATGAGGGCCCGCACGGCCGTTCCCTCTCCTTCGAGCGCTTCCCCGGCGCGGGCGGCGCGGCGGGCTCCTGGGAGGCGTCGCTCGGCGAACGCGTCCCCAACGGCACGCTCACCATCTACCCGGGCGGTGACGCGTGAGCGCCCGTACCCGCGTACGGGCCGCCGCCGCCCTGCTGGCCGGCGCGCTGCTGGCCACCGGCTGCGGCGGCGACAGCGACCCCGACCTGCCCATGTCGTGGATCAAGGACCACTACCCGGAGGACCCGGACCGGTCGCCCGACTACTACATCGACGAGCGGGACACCCCGTCCATCGTCGCCGACGAGATCGAGGGCGAACGCGCCGCCATGGACCGCCTGGTCAGCGACTCCATGGTCTTCCTGCGCTACGACAACCACCTCGTCGCCATAGAGCCGCGCACCGCGCCCGACCACGGCAGCCGGATCGACGTGGACACGTACGCGTCCGGCCGGTCCCGGTACAGCTCGTACGTCGGCTCCCACTGGCCCGCGGCCCAGAGCCGCAGCGGCAGCGACTTCCGGGGCGGCGGCCCCGGCTCCGGCAAGTGAGCCGGGCGCACCACACCACCGCCGTCCGCGGCGACCGTACCGACAACCCAGATCAGAGCGAGAGGACTTCGGCGTGGGGGACATATTCGAATCGGCCGGGCAGACGCTGGCCTACGGGGGCGTCGGCCTCCTGGTGATGGCCGTCGCGTTCGGCGCGCTCGACCTGGTGACGCCCGGCCACCTCGCCAAGATCGTGGCGCGGCGCAACAAGGGCGCGGCCATCGTGCTCGCCGGGCAGATGCTCGGCGTCGGCATCGTGATCCAGCAGGCGATCCTGGCCAGCGAGTCCGAGGACGGCCTCGGCTACGGGCTGGTGAGCACCGGCGTGTACGGGCTGGCCGGTGTCGTGGTGATGACGGTGGTCTTCGCGATCGTCGGCATCGTCACGCCGGGCAGGATGGGCGCGGCGGTGCTGGAGGACGACGAGGACGGCCGTCCGCACCCGATCGCCTGGGTGCAGGGCACGATGTACGTCGGCACCGCACTGATGGTCGGCGCGGCACTCTCGTGATCCACCGCCCCCGGCTGGCCCGCTTCCTCCTGCTCCTGACCGTCTTCCTGTGCGCGGCCTGCGGTCTGGTGTACGAGTTGGCGCTGGTCGCGCTCGGCGGCTATCTGATCGGCAACACCATCACGCAGACGTCCCTCGTGCTGGCCATCATGGTCTTCGCGATGGGCATCGGCTCGCTGGCGGCCAAGCCCCTCCAGCGGCGCGCCGTGGGCGCGTTCGCCGTGGTGGAGGGGCTGCTGGCGCTGGTCGGCGGGCTCTCGGTGCTCGTGCTGTACGTGCTGTTCGCGTGGGTGGGTGTGTACACGCCCGCGATGACGGTGATCGCGTTCGCCGTCGGCCTGCTGATCGGCGCGGAGATCCCGCTGCTGATGACGATGCTCCAGCGCATCCGCAGGCAGGAGGCGGGCGGGGCGGTCGCCGACGTGTTCGCGGTGGACTACCTGGGCGCGCTGGTGGGCGGGTTGTGCTTCCCACTCCTGCTGCTGCCGACGTTCGGGCAGCTGAAGGGCGTGCTGGTCGTCGGCGTGGTGAACGCGGTGGCCGGTGTGGTCAGCGTGCTGTGGATCTTCCGGGGCAGGATGCGGAGGCTGGTGGCGGGCGGCCTCGCCCTGGGCCTGGCGGCGGTGCTGACGGTGCTGGTCGGCGCGTACGTGCTGGCCGACGACATCGAGATCTCCGCGCGGCAGCGGCTCTACCGCGACCCGATCGTGCACGCGGAGCGCACGCCGTACCAGGAGATCGTGCTCACGGAGTCGATCGGCTTCACCTCGGAGACGGACCTGCGGCTCTTCCTCAACGGCGATCTCCAGTTCTCGTCGATCGACGAGTACCGCTACCACGAGGCGCTGGTGCACCCGGTGCTGGCGGGGAGCAGGGAGCACGTGCTGATCCTGGGCGGCGGCGACGGCCTGGCGCTGCGCGAGGTGCTGCGCTACCCGGACGTGGCGGACGTGACGCTGGTCGAGCTGGACCCGGCGATGACCGACCTGGGCAGGACGTACGGCCCGCTGCGCGACCTGAACGACGGCGCGTTCGGCGACCCGCGCGTGGACGTGGTCAACGCCGACGCGTTCACGTGGCTGCGGGACGCGCCGGGCCCGTACGACGCGGTGATCGTGGACTTCCCCGACCCGGAGGACACGGCGACGGCGAAGCTCTACTCGGTCGAGATGTACGCGATGCTGGCGAACGTGCTGGCATCCGACGGGCGGCTGGTCGTCCAGTCGGGGTCGCCGTTCTTCGCGCCGCGCACGTACTGGTCGGTGGACGCGTCGCTCGCGGAGGCGGGCTTCGCGACGACGCCGTACCAGGTGGACGTGCCGAGCTTCGGCAACTGGGGCTTCGTGCTGGCCGCCGCCGGCGACGCGCCGCCGGCCCTGCGGCTGCCGGCGGACGTGCCGCCGCTGCGCTTCCTGGATGACGCGGTGCTCGACGCGGCGACGGTCTTCCCGCTCGACCGGCGGCACGAGGACGTGCGGGCGAGCACGCTGATGGACCCGGCGGTGCTGGAGTACGCGCGCGGCGAGTGGCAGTACGACTGACCGGCGGCGCGCCGTGGACGCGCAAGAGGGGCGGCGCCTCCGCACAAGGCGCCGCCCCTTCGGTGTCCCCTGGCGGCCTGGGTACTCCCCCGGTGAGGGTCGGGGTGGGGGAGACCCCGGCGGCCAGGCGGCGGTGGCCGGGTGGGACCCGGCACCGCCGCTGCCGCCCGTGCCACGGGTGGCCGGGCGGCGGGAAGTCCGCTGCGGCAGTGAGACTACCCCGCCGATCGCTCATCTGAGCATTCCACGCATCATTGGTGGCAGGCGTCACGCGCACAGAGCGCCGCAAAACGTCCTGAAACGCATGTTTCCCCGCCCCACCCCGGCCGGCACCCGCGAACGCGCCCCCGCGCGCCCGTACTTAGCCCGCACCCCGCGCCCCCTCCGTCAGGCGTGCGCCGCGCCCGCCACGGCGGCGGCGAGCCGCGCGTCCGCGTGCTCCGGCGCGTACAGCGACTCGACCACCATCGCCGCCGCCCCCCGCAGCCCGGCGTGGTCCCCGAGGCGCGAGGAGACGACCTGGAGGTACGCGGTGGTGCGCGGCATCGCCCGCTGGTAGAGCAGCTCCCGCACCCCGGTGAGGAACGGCGGCCCGGTGAGGTCGCCCGCGATCATCAGGACCCCGGGGTTGAGCAGCGTGACGACGGTGGCGAGCACCTCGCCGACGAGCCGCCCCGCCTCGCGCGCGAGCCGCACCGCGTCCGGCTGCCCGATCGACAACTGGTCGCGCACGCCCGAGCCCGACGCGGTCGGCACGCCCGCCGCCGTCAGCTGCTCCGCGAGCGCCCGCCCGCTGGCGACGGCCGCCAGGCAGCCGTACGAGCCGCAGCGGCACAGCGCGTGCGGGTGCCCGCTGAGCCGGATGTGCCCTATGTCACCCGCCGCGCCGTCGAAGCCCCGGTACATCTCCCCGTTGACGACCACCCCGGCCCCTATGCCGGTGGACACCTTGACGAGGAGGAACGCCGGGCAGCCGGCGAACCCGTCGCGCTGCTCGGCGTACGCCATGAGGTTCGCGTCGTTCTCCACCAGCACCGGCACGGGCGGGGCCGACGTGTCATGGCTCACATGCGCGGCGAACGCCCGCCGCATGCCCTCCGGTATGGGGTAGCGGTCCCAGCCGGGCATCATCGGCGGCTGCACGACGATGCCGGTCGGCGCGTCCACCGGGCCCGGCACGGACAGGCCGATGCCGCACACGGCCGACACGGGCACGTCCGCCTTCTCCAGCAGCAGCGCGAACCACTGCCCGAGCCGGTCGAGCGCCTGGTCGGGGCCCTGGTTGATCAGCAGGGAGCCGCTGTGCTCGGCGAGCAGCGTGCCGTCGAGGTCGAGGACGGCGGCGCGGGCGTGCCGTGTCTCCAGGTCGGCGCACAGCACGACGGCGTGCGCCGCGTCGAATTCCAGCCGTACGGGCGGCCGGCCGCCGGTGGTGGCCTCCACCGGGTCGGGCGAGGTCTCGCGGACCCAGCCCGCGCGGAAGAGCTGGTCGAGGCGGTGGCCCACCGTGGAACGGGAGAGACCGGTCACACGCTGGAGCTCGCCCCGGGTGCCGGCCTGACCGCTCCTGATCAGCGACAGCAGGTGTCCCGCGCTCGCCTGGTTCATGCCGACTCGCCTTCCCGGTGCCGGATTTCACGCCTCCTTCAGCTTGTGCGGTAGATATTACAGCGGTAGTTTTGCGTGTTAAGCAGACGTAACCCTGCGGTACCTTCGACAAAACAAACGGCGCCGTGGCGGTGCGGCGACAAGGCAGACGTCCACTCGGAGCTGACGTGGAAAGCGCTGATCAACCCCCCAGTACGCACGAACTTTCCTCCAACGCTGCATACAACGGCGCCCGGCGCGTGCTCGACGGCAACTGGACGGGCTCCTCCACCGTCCCGTCCCGCGCCCTCTACCCCCACCAGTGGAGCTGGGACTCGGCGTTCATCGCCATCGGCCTGCGGCACCACGCGCCGGTCCGCGCCCAGCGCGAGCTGGAGACGCTGCTGACCGCCCAGTGGGCGGACGGCCGTATCCCGCACATCGTGTTCAATCCCACAGTCCCCCTCGGTGCCTACTTCCCGAGCCCCGACTTCTGGCGCTCCTCCTCCGCCGGTGACCTGGCCGGAGCGCCCACCGCCGTGGAGACGTCCGGCATCGTCCAGCCCCCCGTGCACGCGCTCGCCGCACTGCTGGTGCACGAGGCGGACCCCGCCGAGTCCGAACGCCGCGGTTTCCTCCCCCATGTCTACCCACGTCTGGTCGCCTGGCAGCGGTACCTCACCGAGCGCCGCGACCTCGGCGGGCGCGGCCTCGCGTCGATCGTCCACCCGTGGGAGTCCGGCATGGACAACAGCCCGTGCTGGGACGCGCCGCTGTCCCGTGTCGAACCGGCCGCCAGGGGCACGTTCCAGCGCGCCGACCTCGACCACGGCTGCCCCGCCGACCGGCCCACCGACCTGGACTACTGCCGCTACGTCCGCCTGGCCGCGGCCTACCGCGACCAGGGCTACGCCGACGGCCCCGACACCGCGCTGTTCGCCGTCGAGGACCCGGCGTTCAACGCCCTGCTGATCGCCTCGGAGCACGCGCTCGCCGGAATCGCCACGGCCATCGGCGCCGACCCCTCCGACCACCTCGTGCGCGGCGAGCAGCTCACCACCGCGTTCATCAAGCGCCTGTGGAACGAGGACGCCGGCCTCTTCCTGTGCCAGGACGTGATCAGCAACGAGCCGATCCGCGAACGCGGCGCCTGCGGCCTGCTGCCGCTGATCCTGCCGGGACTGCCGGACGAGGTGGTGTCGTCGCTCGTCACCACCCTCGGCGGGGAGCACTTCGGCCTGGGCACGACGACCCGGATGGCGCCGAGCTACGACCTGCGGGGCGCCGCGTTCGACCCGGCCAGGTACTGGCGCGGACCCGCCTGGTTCAACGTGAACTGGCTGCTGGAGCGCGGCCTGCGGCAGCACGGCGCGACGGCGGCGGCGGACGCGCTCGCGGACACGATGCTGGCGACGGCGGTGTCCTCCGGCTTCGCCGAGTACGTCGATCCGGTCTCGGGTGAGGCGCGCGGCAGCCGTGACTTCAGCTGGACCGCCGCGTTGGTTATGGACCTGGCCGTCCGGTCGCGCTGAGCGGCCGGGAGCCGCGCCGGGGGGCAGAAAAAGTGAACAGGGTGAACAGGGGAGACGCAGTGACGACCAACCAGGAGTGTCTGCTCGTCCGCGACGGGACCTTCGTCGCGGTGGGGCCGGCGGGCGACATCACCGGCGAGCGCGGGGCGTGGCCGTACGGGCTGTTCGCCCGCGACGCGCGCCACCTCAGCCGCTGGCAGCTCACGCTCGACGGCGGCACGCCCGCCGTGCTGGTGCCCGCCACGCCGGAAGGCCCTGGCGCGGACACGGCGACCGCCGTCCTCACGCCCCCCGGCGGACGCACGGACGCCCCGGCGCTCACCGTCTTCCGCGCCCAGACCGTGACGGGCGCGGGCCTGACCGAGCGGCTGGTGCTCAGCAGCAACACCGGGGACGCCGCCGAGGTCCTCGTCGCCCTGACCGCCGACGCCGACTTCGCCGACCAGTTCCAGCTGCGCGCCGACCACCGCTGGTACGACAAGCCGCACGCCGTACGGACCCGCGCCACCCGTGAGGACGGCGTGGAGTTCGGCTACCGGCGGCGCGAGTGGCGGGCGCGGACCGCCGTGAGCGCCGAGCCCGCGCCCGACGCGGTGCAGGAGACGGGCAGCGGCGCCCGCCGCCTGTGCTGGCGCGTCGCGCTGCCGCCCCACGGCTCGGCCGAGCTGACGCTGCGCGTGACCGCCGTGCCGCACGGCGCCCCCGCCCCGGCGGGCGACCGCCCCGCCACGCCCCCGGTCCTTCCCGCCCCGGCGGACCGCCCCGAGCTGGCCCTCGCCTGCGAACGCGGCCACGCCGACCTGCTCTCCCTCCTCGTCCCCGCCACCGGCCCCGACGGCGAGGCGCTGCGCGTACCGGCGGCGGGCGTCCCCTGGTTCGTCACCCTCCTCGGGCGGCACGCGCTGATCACCTCCCTGTTCACCCTGGACAGCCACCCGGAGCAGGCCGCCGCGACGCTCCTCGCGCTCGCCGCCGCGCAGGCCACGGACGAGGAGCCCGCCAGGATCGGCGAGCCGGGCAAGATCGTGCACGAGCTGCGCTCCGGCGAGCTGGCGCACTTCGACCAGGTGCCGTACGGGCGGTACTACGGCTCGGTGGACAGCACGCCGCTGTTCCTCATGCTGCTGGGCGCCTACACCGCGCGCACCGGCGACGAGAAACCGGCGCGCCGCCTGGAGCGCCAGGCGCGGGCGGCCGTGGACTGGATGTTCGCCTACGGCGGCCTCGACGCGCGCGGCTACCTCCTCTACCACGCGGACGAGGGCGGCCTCGCGAACCAGAGCTGGAAGGACTCGCCCGACGCCATCTGCTTCCGCGACGGCAGCACCGCGAAGGGCCTCATCACGGCCGCCGCCGCGCAGGGTTACGCGTACGCGGCGCTGCGCCGTACGGCACGCCTGGCGCGCACGGCGTGGGGCGACGCCGCGTACGCCGACCGGCTCGACGGCGCGGCGGACGGCCTCGCGGCACGCTTCGCCCGCGACTTCTGGCTGCCCGAGGCGGACTTCCCGGCGCTCGCGCTGGACGGCTCGGGCACGCCGGTGGACGCCCTCGCCTCGGACGCGGGGCACCTGCTGTGGACGGGCATCCTGGACCCCGAGCGCGGCGCGCGCGTGGGGCGGCGCCTGCTGGAGCCCGACTTCTTCACCGGCTGGGGCATCCGCACGCTGGCGGCGGACCAGCCCGCGTACCACCCGCTCGCGTACCACCGGGGCACGGTGTGGCCGCACGACAGCGCGGTGGCGGCGCTGGGTCTTGCGCGGTACGGGCTGCGGGAGGAGGCGGAGACGGTCGTCGGCGGCCTGCTCGACCTGGCGGCGCGGACGGGCTACCGGCTGCCGGAGCTGATCGCGGGCTACTCGCGGGCGGAGCACGCGCAGCCCGTGCCGTACCCGCACGCGTGCCGGCCGCAGGCGTGGGCGGCGGCGTCGCCCTTCGCCCTGGCGACGGCGCTGACCGGCGGGGACGCGACCTGACGGACGCACGGGCAACGGCGCAGAAAGGTCACGGCAACCGCCTCTCCCCCGCCCCACCGGGGGCGGGGACGCGCCGACCGCCTCTGATCCCGGCGGACACCACCCCGGAGCACCGGGCACGAGCCACAGCCCCGTCACCCCCTGGATACGGCCGGGCCCGTCCGATGCCAGGACAAGAGGGATCACCTCCTCACCCATAGCCCGAACCACCGCATGCCACAGACCTGTTGCCCCAAGGAGCGCCGTGCCCCCGGCAGGACGTTGACCCGACAGCCCCGGCGCCGGTCCTGAGAACCGCTCGTCCACGGGACACGGCCGGGCGACGCTCCGGTACCGGCAGGGAGCCGGCTGGGACACCGTCCGCCGTCGGCCGCGCCCACGCCGTGGCGCGCCGCCACATGCCGGAGCCCCGTGGGTGTCGAGCGGCGGTCGGTGGCGTCGTGCTCAGCCGCCCGAGGTGTCGTCCTCGGCGCCCTCGCCCGGCAGGGGGCACGCCTGCGGGTCGTCCAGCCAGCCGTCCGGCAGCGCGACGCGGTTGCGGCCCGACGTACGCCCCCGGGGGCCGTCCGCGCCGGCCGGCCACGGCTGGTCGAGGTCCAGTTCGCCGAGCAGCGCGGCCAGTTCGTCCAGCGACGCGGCGACGGCCAGCCTCCGGCGCAGCTCGGAACCGGCCGAGAAGCCCTTCGTGTACCAGGCGACGTGCTTGCGGAAGTCGATGACGCCGCGCGACTCGTCCTCCAGCCACTCCCCCAGCAGCCGCGCGTGCCGCACCATCACCTCCGCGACCTCCCGCAGCGACGGCCGCGCGTACCCGTCCGCGCCCCGCCCGTCGAACGCCGCCACCAGGTCGCCGAACAGCCACGGCCGCCCCAGGCAGCCGCGCCCCACGACGACCCCGTCGCAGCCGGTCTCGCGGACCATGCGGACGGCGTCGTCGGCCGACCAGATGTCCCCGTTGCCCAGCACCGGGATCTCGGGCACGGCCTCCTTCAGCCGGGCGATCGCCGACCAGTCCGCCTCGCCCCCGTAGTGCTGCGCGGCGGTCCTGCCGTGCAGCGCGATCGCCGTCACGCCCTCGTCCACGGCGATGCGGCCCGCGTCGAGGTACGTGAGGTGGTCGTCGTCGATGCCCTTGCGCATCTTCATGGTGACGGGCAGGTTCCCCGCGTTGCCCACGGCGGCGCGCAGGATGGCGCGCAGCAGGGGCCGCTTGTACGGGAGGGCCGAACCGCCGCCGCGCCGCGTGACCTTGGGGACGGGGCAGCCGAAGTTGAGGTCCACGTGGTCGGCCAGGTCCTCGTCCGCGATCATGCGCACGGCGCGCCCGACCGTCTCCGGGTCCACGCCGTACAGCTGGATCGAGCGGGGCTTCTCCGCGTCGTCGAAGTGGATGAGCCGCATCGTCTTGTCGTTGCGCTCCACCAGGGCGCGCGAGGTGATCATCTCGCTGACGAACAGGCCGCGCCCGCCCGCGAAGTCGCGGCAGAGCGTGCGGAAGGGCGCGTTGGTGATCCCGGCCATGGGGGCGAGGACGACGGGCGGATCGACGGTGTGCGGCCCGATCCGCAGCAGCGGTGCGGTCATGGCCCCATTGTCCCCCCTTCCCGGCCTTGCCCCCGTGCGGGTCGCCACCGGCCGGTGCAGCAACGATTCAGCCCGGAGGGGCGCCCACCCGGCGACTCTGCGCATCGTTTTGAACACACAAAGTGATGGGTAGCGTCCAGTTCAGTCGAGTCGGGGGAGCTTCCCAATGCCAGAGCCGGCCGCGCAGCGGCAGCAGGAACACAGGTCGCCGATCGGTGGCGACGGGCACCGGCCGGGCCGTGGCGGGCACGGGAACGCGGCGGCCGAGCGGCTCGTGACACAGGTGCGGCACCGCCTCGGCCGGCCCGTGCCACCGGAGTGGACGGCGGCGCTGCGGGCCGTCCCGCGCGACGTCTTCCTGCCGGGGACGGTGTGGCTGCGCGACGGCGAGGGGGGCTACGAGGTGTGCGACCGGGCCGCGCACGCCGAGCGCTGGTGGGCGGCCGCGTCCGCCGACGAGCCGGTGGTGACGCGCCTGGACACCGAGCCGGACGGCTGGCAGCGCCCGGTGTCGTCGCTGTCCGCGCCGAGCACGGTGGTGCGCATGCTCGACTCCCTTGCGCTGCGCGACGGGGCCCGCGTCCTGGAGATCGGCACGGGCGTCGGCTTCACGGCCGCCCTGCTCGCGCACCGCCTCGGCGACGCGAACGTGATCAGCCTCGAACTCGACGCGGACCTCGTGGAGACGGCGCGCAGCAACCTCAAGCTGCTCGGGCGCGGGCCCGCCGTGGAGTGCGCGGACGGGGCGCCCGGCTGGCCGGACGGGGGGCCGTACGACGCGGTGTTCGCGACGTGCTCGGTGCGCCGCGTGCCGGGGGCGTGGCTGGAGCAGACGCGGCCGGGGGGCAGGATCGTCGTGCCGTGGAGCACGGCGTGGTGCGCCTTCGGGACGGTGACGCTGACGCGGCGGGACGGCGGGGGCGCGGACGGGAGGTTCACGTCAGGCGGCTCGTACATGCCGCTGCTGGACGCGGGGGACGCGGGCCCCGGGCGGGTGGACGAGCCGCCGCGCGTGAGCCGTACGGGCCTGTCGCCGTGGGCGGTGGCGGGCGAGGACTACAGGGCGCAGTTCGCGGTGGGGGCGTGCGTGCCGGGGGTGCGGCACGTGTGGGACGGCGATCCCGAGCCGAAGGGTGTGCGGGTGCGGCTGTGGCTGGAGGAGGAGGCGGGCGGCTCCTGGGCGACGGTGGACGTGCGGGACGGCTCCGTGGGCTTCGTGGTCGCGCAGTACGGCCCGCGGTCGCTGTGGGACGAGGTGGAGACGGCGTGGCACTGGTGGGACCACCACGGGCGGCCGGCGCCCGACCGGTTCGGCATCACGGCGGCCCCCGACGGGCACACCCTGTGGCTCGACACCCCGGCCACCCCGTGCCCGCACGCGGCGGCCTGAACGCGCGGGCCCGCCGGACGCGGGGCGCGTACGGCGGGCCGGGGAGCGTGTGGGGTGCGGCGCGTGCGGCGGCGGTTCAGCAGCCGAGGAGGCGCCCGCCGAGGTAGGACTCGACCTGGTCGAGCGAGACGCGCTCCTGCTTCATCGTGTCGCGCTCGCGGACGGTCACCGCGTTGTCGTCCAGGGTGTCGAAGTCGACGGTGACGCAGAACGGCGTGCCGATCTCGTCCTGGCGGCGGTAGCGGCGGCCGATGGCGCCCGCGTCGTCGAACTCGATGTTCCAGTGCCTGCGCAGCGCCGTCGCGAGGTCCTTGGCCTTCGGGGACAGCTGCGGGTTGCGCGACAGCGGGAGGACGGCGACCTTGACCGGCGCGAGGCGCGGGTCGAGCGTCATGACGACGCGCTTCTCCATCTTGCCCTTGGCGTTGGGCGCCTCGTCCTCGTGGTAGGCGTCGAGCATGAACGCGAGCATGGCGCGGCCGACACCGGCGGCGGGCTCGATGACGTAGGGGGTCCAGCGCTCGCCGGCCTCCTGGTCGAAGTAGCTGAGGTCCTGGCCCGACGCCTTGGCGTGGGCGCCGAGGTCGTAGTCCGTGCGGTTGGCGACGCCCTCCAGCTCACCGAACTCGGAGCCGGCGAAGTTGAAGCGGTACTCGATGTCGGCGGTGCGCTTCGAGTAGTGGGACAGCTTCTCCTTCGGGTGCTCGAACCACCGCATGTTGTCCTCGGACAGGCCGAGGTCGCGGTACCAGTTCCAGCGCTGCTCCATCCAGTACGTCTGCCACTCCTCGTCCTCGCCGGGCTTGACGAAGAACTCCATCTCCATCTGCTCGAACTCGCGGGTGCGGAAGATGAAGTTGCCGGGCGTGATCTCGTTCCGGAACGACTTGCCCATCTGCGCGATGCCGAACGGCGGCTTGCGGCGCGACGTCTGCTGGACGGCGGCGAAGTTGGTGAAGATGCCCTGTGCGGTCTCGGGGCGCAGGTAGGCGACGGAGCCGGTGTCCTGCGTCGGGCCGAGGTGCGTGGACAGCAGGCCGGAGAACTGCTTGGGCTCGGTGAAGACGCCCTTGTTGCCGCAGTTGGGGCAGTTGAGGTCGGTGAGGCCGTTGGCGGGGAGGTGCCCGTGCTTCTCCTCGTACGCCTCCTCCAGGTGGTCCGCGCGGAACCGCTTGTGGCAGGAGGTGCACTCGGTCAGCGGGTCCGTGAAGGTCGCGACGTGGCCGGAGGCCTGCCAGACCTCGGTGGCCAGGATGACCGAGGAGTCGATGCCCACCACGTCGTCGCGCGAGGTGACCATCGCGCGCCACCACTGGCGCTTGATGTTCTCCTTCAGTTCCACGCCGAGCGGTCCGTAGTCCCAGGCGGCACGCTGCCCGCCGTAGATCTCGCTGCTGGGATAGACGAAGCCACGGCGCTTGCTGAGGCTGACGATGGTGTCGATCTTGTCGGCGGCCACGGTGCTCTCTTCGGACGAAGGACGACGTTGGAATTGGATCAGGTTACCGGCGTCCGAGGGGGCGTCGGCAAATCGGCGGAGTGCCCGCCGGACGGCGCCGCGCGGCCCGGGAGAGGCGGGCGTCACATTCCCCTTGACCCATTTGACAATGATTGTCATCTGATTTGAAAATGGTCGTCATGAACACCCGTCGCGCTGGTACGCGTTCCCGATCACGATCCCGCTCCCGGATAGCCGGCTCCGCGCTCGCCGCGGGAGCCACGGCCGTGGGGCTCCTCGCCCTGACGGCCTGCGGCTCCGACGACGACGGCGGGGGTGGCGGGGACGGCGCGGGCGGCGACCGGCTCGACGTGGTGGCCTCCTTCTATCCGATGGAGTACCTGGCCGAGCGGATCGGCGGGGACCATGTCTCGGTCTCGACGCTGACCGAGCCCGGGGTGGAGCCGCACGACCTGGAGCTGTCGCCCCGGCAGACGGCCGCGGTGAGCGAGGCGGACCTCGTGGTCTACCTGGCGGGGCTCCAGCCGACCGTGGACGAGGCGGTGGAGACGGCGGGCGTGGAGCACGCCGTGGAGGCCACCTCGTTCACGACGCTTGAGGAGCACGGCGACGACGTGGACGCCTCGGGGGACCACGCGGACGAGCACGCCGACGAACACGCCGACGAGGGCGAGGAGCACGCCGGCGAGCACGCCGAGGAAGGCCACGAGGGGCACGACCACGACCACGAGGGCGCCGACCCCCACATCTGGCTCGACCCGGCCAAGTACGCCGAGGTCGCCCAGGGCGTCGGCGACGCCCTCGCCGAGGCCGACCCCGGCCACGCGGCCGACTACGAGCGGAACACCGAGGCGCTCCTCGCGGACCTGACCGCGCTCGACGAGGAGTTCACGGCCGGCCTCGAAGGCCGCACCTCCGACACCTTCATCACGACCCACGCCGCCTTCGGCTACCTCGCCGAGGCGTACGGTCTGCACGAGGAGGCCATCACCGGCATCGACCCCGAGTCGGAGCCGAGCGCCGCCCGGATGCGCGACCTGCACGACATCGCGGAGGCGGACGGCGTCACCACCGTCTTCTTCGAGACACTGGTCAGCGACGACACCGCCAGGACCCTGGCGGACGACACCGGGCTGCGCACGGACGTACTCGACCCGCTGGAAGGCATCACGGACGAGTCGGCCGGATCGGACTACCTCTCCGTGATGCGGGCCAACCTGGCCGCCCTCCAGGAGGCCCTGGGCGTCCCGGCCTCCTGACGGGCGGGACGAGCGGAACGGCGGACAGCGGCCCGAGGGCCTGAGCGAAGGGGAGACGACCATGGAGTCCGAGCCCGTCATAGCCCTGCGGGGCGTGCGCGCCGAGCTGGGCGGCCGCCCCGTGCTGCGCGGGGTGGACCTGACCGTGCGGCACGGCGAGGTGGTCGCCCTGCTGGGCGCGAACGGCTCGGGCAAGTCCACGGCGGTACGCGCCGCCGTGGGCCAGGTCCCGGTGAGCGGCGGCGAGCTGGCGCTGTTCGGGACGCCCGTGCGGCGGTTCCGCGACTGGCGGCGCGTCGGGTACGTGCCGCAGCGTTCGACGGCGGCGGGCGGCGTGCCCGCGACCGTCCGCGAGGTCGTGCTGTCGGGGCGCCTCGCGCTGCGGCGGCTGCGCCCGCTGGGCCGCGCCGACCGCGCCGCCGTGGACAGGGCGCTCGGCCTGGTGGGCCTCGCGGACCGGGCGCGCGACCCCGTGGCGTCGCTGTCCGGCGGGCAGCACCAGCGGGTGCTGATCGCGCGGGCGCTGGCCATCGGCCCCGAGCTGCTGATCATGGACGAGCCGCTCGCGGGCGTGGACCTGGCGAGCCAGCGCGTGCTGTCGGGGACGCTGCGGACGCTGACCGCCGAGGGCGTGTCCGTGCTGCTGGTGCTGCATGAGCTGGGCCCGCTCCAGCCGCTGATCGACCGTGCCGTGGTCCTGGCACACGGCCGCGTGGAACGGACGGTGGACCACCCGGCGCAGCTGCCCGAGAGCCACGCCTGCCACCCGGCGGACGAGCTGCCGCCGTCCGCCGAGCCGTCGCTCCAGACCGGAATCCTGTGAGGGCCCGCTGATGTTCGAGGTGCTTGACTACGCGTTCATGCAGCGGGCGCTGCTCGCCGCGCTGCTGATCGGCTTCGCGGCGCCCGCCGTCGGCATCTACCTGGTGCAGCGGCAGCAGGCGCTGATGGGCGACGGCATCGGGCACGTGGCGCTGACCGGCGTGGCGCTCGGCTTCCTGCTGAGCGCGAACCCGGTGTGGACGGCCGTGCTGGTCTCGACAGTGGGCGCGGTGGCGATGGAGCTGCTGCGGTCGTCGGGGCGTGCGCGCGGCGACGTGGCGCTTGCCATGCTGTTCTACGGCGGCATGGCGGGCGGCGTGATGATCATCAACCTGGCGCCCGGCGGTTCGACGGCCAACCTGACGTCGTACCTGTGGGGATCGGTCACGACCGTCTCCGAGGCGGACATCGCGGCGATCTGCTGGCTGTCGGTGTTCGTCCTGGTGGTGACGCTGGGGTTGCGGCGGCAGCTGTTCGCCGTCTGCCAGGACGAGGAGTTCGCGCGCGTGACCGGGCTGCCGGTGCGGACGCTGAACCTGCTGCTCGCCGTCACGGCCGCCGCGACCGTCACGGTGGCGATGCGCGTCGTGGGGCTGCTGCTGGTGAGCGCCCTGATGGTGATCCCGGTGGTCGCCGCCCAGCAGGCGACGCGCGGCTTCGTCATGACGCTGGTCCTCGCCATGGTCTTCGGCGTGCTGGTGTCGCTGTCGGGGACGGTGACCTCGTACTACGCGGACGTGCCGCCGGGCGCGACGATCGTGCTGATCGCCCTGGGCCTGTTCCTGCTGGTCTCGCTGCTCGCCCTGCCGCTGGCCAGGAGCCGGGCGCGCAGGCAGGCGGTACGGGACTCCGCGCCGGTCGCGGAACCGGCCGGGGCGCCGGGGGCGTAGGCCGCCGGGTCCGCGCCGGGGGCGGGCGGCAGGGCACGCCACTGCCGACTGTGCCCGTCACCGCGAGAAGGGCTACCCTGGCCACGCGGGGTCGGGCCCGGGGATGCTGCGAGCCGAGGAGGCAGACGTGGAGACGGTGGGACCACCGGTACGCGGTCGTTCGACGCGCCAGCGCGCGGCCGTCGCGGCGGCGCTCGCGGAGGTCGACGAGTTCCGCAGCGCGCAGGAACTGCACGACATGCTCAAGCACAAGGGCGACTCGGTCGGCCTGACGACCGTCTACCGCACCCTCCAGTCCCTCGCCGACGCGGGCGAGGTGGACGTGCTGCGCACCGTCGAGGGCGAGGCCGTCTACCGGCGGTGCAGCAGTGACGACCACCATCACCACCTGGTGTGCCGCGCCTGCGGCAAGGCGGTGGAGGTGGAGGGCCCGGCCGTGGAGAAGTGGGCCGACGCGATGGCGCGCGAGCACGGGTTCGTGGACGTGCGGCACACGGTCGAGATCTTCGGCACCTGCGGGGAGTGCGCGGCCGCGCGTTCCTGACGCGGGGGAGGCGCGGCGGGGCGACGCCCGACCGCAACGTACGGCCCGTGTCCACGACCACCTGCCCGGCCGCGAGGACGACTTGGCGGATCGGTCCGCGTCGTCGGACGCCGTGCGTCGCAAGGCACCGGATCGCCAGGCGTACCGGGTGTACCCGGGCGATGCGGTAACGCGGCGAGGTGCGATGACCGGCGACGCGTGCCAGGCACGATCCGAACGACACGGCCCAGCCTGCCCGGCCGGGCAGCCGCGGCGCAGGCGTTGCGTGACCCTCCGCACGCGCGGACCGTCGCGCACGCCGACCGGGCGTTCATGCACCGCCTGACGCGTGTCCTGGCCGCGGGACACGGCAGCAGGCAGTGGCTCGACATCGGCACGGGCATACCCACGCCGCCGAACCTCCACGAGGTCGCGCGGTCCGTCGCCCCCGGGGCACGGGTGGTGTACGTGGACGACGACCGCGTCGTCGCCCTGGCGCACACGGCGGCGCTCCTCGGCCGCGCGCCGGAGACCGTCCTGCCGGGCGATCCGGCGGTCGTCGTGGGCCCGCCGACGGCGGCGCTGCCGTCGGGGAGCGCGCCGGCGCTGACGCACGCGACCCGCGGCGTCGCGGCGGTCCACCGGGGCGCGGGCAATCCGCCGCACCTGCGGACGCACGGACATGCCGGCGCCCGCGGCACATCGTGACGGGGGCGGCGCTCGGGGCGTGGGACGCGGACGTGAGCGTGTGGGCGGGCGTCAGGTGAGCAGCAGGGCCATGTCCCAGCCGCGCGCGGCCGGGCCGCCGCCGGACGCGTAGGAGTCGAGGGCGAGGCAGACCCCGGCCGCGCCGTCCAGGAGGGCCGGGAGGTCGGCCGGGGGCCCGCCGGGGCGGGGGAAGCGGTAGCCGAAGCGCGCCCTGGGGTCGTGGTGCGCCAGGACGATGGAGGCGATCTCGTCCTGGAGGAGCGGCAGCCGGTGGTCGTCGATGTGGGCGCCGAGGAGTCCCGTGGTGTGCAGGACGCCGCTCCAGCCGTGCCGGATGCCGGGGTCGTCCAGGCCCCATTTCTCGGGCTCCTGGGTGATGAGCGGCAGCAGCGCGCGGTGGGCGAGGGTGTGCCAGTCGGGGCGGTCGAGCGCGAGGGCCGCGAGCTGGACGGCGCGGGCCGTGCCGGGGGCGCCGTCCGCCCAGGTGGGCGGGTTGGGCACCGGGGAGAGGTGGCGCGGTCCTGCGGCCCAGTCGTCGAGGGTCAGGTGGGCGGGCCACAGGATGCCGTCGCCCTGGGGGACGGCCCAGTCGGTGAGGAGGCCCACGAGGTTCTCGACGGCTTCGCGCTGGCCGTCGAGGACGGTGCCCGCGCGGTGGGCGAGCGCGAGGAGGGCGAGCGGGCCCGCGATGCCGTGGGCCAGGCCGAGGTGGAGACGGCCCGCGGGGGCGGACCACCAGGCGGGGACCGTTCGGCCGCGGTGGCGGATCGTCCGGCGGCTGAGGGTGATCAGGTGTGACAGGACGGCGTGCAGTTCGGGGGCGGAGGCGTCCCCGCGGGCGAGCAGGTAGCGGCCGGTGCCGGTGAGGCCGTCGAGGGCGCCGAACGGGGTGCCGGGCGCGCCGGGCGGCCTCGCGGTCGCGGCGCGGGCGAGGCGGCGGTGGTGGGCGTCGAGCCGTTCGAGCGCGCCGAGGTGGTCGCCGGTGGCGCGGTGGGCGACGAGGAGGGCGAACGCGGGGGCGCCGTGGCCGTCGTGGGTGCCGGTCGCCGCCGTGGGCGCGGGGGCCGTGGCGGCGAGGTCGAGGAAGCGGCGGGCGAGGCGCGCGTACTCGGCGCCGCCGATGGGGCTGCCGCTGAAGGCGAGGGAGACGCCCGGGGCGGCGCCCGGGGTGGTGCCGGCGGGGTCGGCGAGCGTGCCGCGGATGCGGGCCGCGACGGTACGGGCCTGGTCACGGTGGCGCGGCGCGGGGTGCACGGTGCCGGCTGCTCCTCTCCCCCCGGGGCGGCACGACGAAAGGGTGGCGGGCGGTTCTCCGCCCGCCACCCTCCGGTGACACATGATCAGCTTCAGCCAATGATGCCGATGATGCCGATGATGCCAATGATCGAGTCGCGGGAGGAAGCCATCGTCAACACTCCTAATGTGATCGGAATTTGCATGCGCTGTGCTGCATGCGTAACCGTAGTTGGTGGAGTGACGCCTGCGCTAGATCGGCCTGGACCGGATTTGAGTCACGTTCGTCACTCCCTCAGGACCGTACGCGGGTGGCGTTTCGCGTCTGTGCCGCCACGCTCCGCGCTACGCCCGTAAACCCCGGCAGGCTGCGGTGCGTTACCTCGCCGAGATCAGCGCCCTGACAGGCCGGTGGCGTCCGTCCGGTGGCCGGTCGGGGAACACCGGATGTCTTGTTGAAGCCATGCCAGATCGGACGCGACTGGATTCTTATGTTTCCCGATCTGGGCAACACTGCTATTTAACGCAGTGGTTACGGAGAAGCGGCGACTTCCGCCCGGACACGGCGCACGGCGGCGTAGTCGAACGCCGGAAACGCCGGAAACGCGGAGTCAGGCGAGCAGTCCGGCGAGCAGTCCGGCGAGCAGTCCGGCGCGCCTCCGGGGCGACCGGGCGGGACCAAGCCGGACCCGCGCGGCCGTTCCGCACTCGGCGGCGAGGTGCCGGCGGTCAGGCGGAGGATGCCGGCGCGGAGGGCGCGGGGCGGGCGCGCGGCGCGCTCAGCGCTTCCCGGCGGGCGGCGGCTCGGACTCAGGGGCGTCGGGCGCCTCGGGGGTGTCGGGCGCGTCGGCGCCGCCCCCGGCGCCGCCCGGTACCGCGCGGCCCTCCCAGCCCGGCAGCACCCGGCCGCACACGGCATGGGTCCACAACTCCGTGTCGGACAAGGTCCACGCGCGCAACGGCGCGCGCCCGAGCCGGCCGACCGGCTTCCGCCACACCACCCCGTTCTCCTCCTCCGCACCCGCGCCGAGCGGCCCTGCCGGACCGCGGGCCTACCAGTGTGCCAAGTCAACAGGCGTGCTGCGCACGGGACCTGACGAACCGTCGCCCGGCGAGCGGGTGATCGGTTCTTTCAGGCCAGGGTGCCGTCAGGACGCGGTGAGTTCGAGGAGGCGGCGGACCGTGTTCCAGTTGCGGCTGGTGGCGACGACGCCGTCCCGGGCGGGTGTCGCCCCGGCGAGCACGTCGGCGAGCCGGGAGCGGCCGAGGCCGTCGGGGGCGAGGAGGTACAGCGCGCGGTCGCCGAGGTGGAAGCGTTCGGGGAGGTGGGCCGCGGCGTCGACGGCCGCGAAGCGCGCGGGGTCCACCGGGCGGGAGTAGTACGTGACGTGGAGCTGTGCGCCTTCCAGCGTCTCCGCGGGGAAGGGGCAGGCGTCCACGACCGAGGCGAGGTAGGCGTGGTCGCGCACCACGACGCCGACGGGGAAGCCGAAGCGCTCCTCGACGGCTGTTTCGAGGCGCGCGGCGAGCGCCGCGTCGGGGTCCCCGCCCGCGTCGGCGAGGGTGTCGGCGGGGGCGTCGAGGACGACGTTCCCGCTCTGGAGGTGCGTACGGACGCGCCCGTAGCCCCGCTCGGCGAGCAGGGCGCGCAGCTCGGCCATGGGGACCTTGCGGCTGCCTCCCACGTTGATCCCGCGCAGGAGCGCGGCATACGTCGTCGTTCCCATCGGCCCAGCCTAGGCCGTGCCGTTCGGATCTTTCCTGGCCCGCGCCGCCGGTCACCGCACCTCGCCGCGTTACCGCATCGCCCGGGTACACCCGGCACGCGTGGCGAACCGGTGCTGGTCGCCGTCGTCGCGGCGCGGACGCATGGTTTCCCCTCGATACGCCCTGGCGTCACTCTTTCGAAGGAAAAGTGACTACTCTCCGTAGCAAGAGGGGACGACGTGGGGCAGGCTGGTCACACAGGGGCACCGGAGGGGGTGCCGGTAGGGGAGGGAGCGGACCATGGGGACGGTGCACGCGCACGAAGTGGTCGGCCGCGCGGGCCTGTTGCCGCCGATCGGGCTTCCGGCGCCGCGGAAGAGGTCCCGGCCCGGCGGTGTGGGGGGTGGAGGTCACCGCCGGGCCGGGGTGAGGGTGGGGTGGTGGTCAGGGGGCCGCCTGGAGCGTGCTCAGCAAGTGCGCGTAGAGGACGCGTCCGCAGGGGGTGTTGCCGGATGCCGCGCAGGACGCGTCGGCGATGTTCTCCGCGTGTTCGGAGACCGACCACAGGCGGGGCGCCCTGCCCGTCCCGCGGCCGTGTTCGGCGTACAGGTCCTCGGGGCCGACGGCCGTGCGCAGTTCGCCGCCGGTGCGGGTCAGCTGCCCGCCGGTGATCCTGGCCCGCCACAGGCTGCCGTTGCTGTACCGGTGGCTCTGGTTGAAGTACCAGGTGCCGTCCTGCCGCGCGACGCCCTGCACCTGGTGCACCGGCAGGAAGTAGCTCGTGTTCCCCGCCACCGAGCCGGAGCGGCGTTCCAGCTCCGCGACGGGCCAGGAGCCGGTGCGGCCGAGCGAGGGCAGACCCGGCGTCGGCGCGCAGTACTCGCCCGCCACGAGCTGGTCGGTGCCCGTGCGGTCGAGCGAGAGGTACGAGATCCGGGGCGCGCCGGTGTCGGCGCAGGCGCTGGACGACCCGGAGTTGTACTGCGTCGAGGACAGCCGCCAGGTCGCGACCTGCGGCATGACATAGCGGTAGCCGTAGGAGTACCAGACGTTGCTCTGCCGCCCGACCTGCCGGTTGTCGCGGACGTTGCTGCGCAGGCCGTCCGGGGTGGGGTCGTCCACGGCGGCGTCCTGGTCCGGGTTGAGGTCCATGACGTAGCGCATGTCGAAGACGCGGATACCGTTGAACGTGTCGGCGACGTACAGGTAGTTGCCGTACCAGACCATGCCGCCCGCGTGGATGCCGTTCTGCATCGGGCTCTCGCTCGCGTGGACGGCGTCGAAGGAGATGTGGTCGTACGAGTTGTAGTACGGCCAGACGAGGAGCACGTGCCGGTAGGCGCGCGCTGCGGGGTCGATGAAGGTGACGCGGACGCCCTTCTCGTTGCACGCGTCGTTCTCGCCGGACGTGCAGCCGTTCTCACGGCCCGGGTTGCTGTTGTCGTACCAGCCGGTCAGCACGGTGCGGGTGGCCGCGCCCCACGCCTCGTCCTCCTGCGCGTCCGAGACGCCGGTGACGGCCTGGGGTATCCACTCGGTGGTGACGGAGTCGTCGTGCTCGAAGCAGTAGCGTTCGACCGTCGCGACCGGCGGCTTCAGCGCCGGGTTCGTGCCGGAGACGGGGTCGCCGCGCCCGAACGGGTCGGGGCACGAACCGCCGGTCTCCAGCGTGCGGTTGGCCTGCGCGATGAGGTTCTGCACGCCCTGCCTGGGAAGCGCCGCGTCCAGCGCGGCCACCCGTCCGCTCAGGTCGCTGCCCGCCGCCAGCGCATAGCCGCCGGCCGGTGCGGGCGCGCCGGGGCCGGGGAACGCCTGGGCCGCCGCCGCCCGTTGGCCCGGCGAGAGGGTGCCGCGCTCGGCGCGTGGCTCCTGCGGCCCGGAGCCCGTCGGCGGCCGCGGATCGGCGTCCTCCGCGCCGGACGGCCCGGCGCCCGGTGGTCCCGTGCCGGCCGCTCCCGCGGTGGCGGTGAGCGCCAGGGGCCCGAGGAGGGCGAGGGTGAGAGCCGCCCCGGCCCCGGCCAAGGAGCGGCGCGTACGGCGCGTACGGCGGGCGCGGCCGGTACGTACGGTCATGCGTTCGCCCTTCGAAAAGGTACCCACGGGTAGAGAGCGAGAACAGAATGGCATGACCTTGACAACAAGAGAAGACCGCGCGCCCCCGCGCGCTCCCCCGCCCCGCCCGTCCCGGGCTCCCCGCGTGGCGACCGGCGCCGGCGCGCTGGGATAGATTGTTGCGAAGCGCACACAATCAATTCCCGGGCCGCTCCGGGATCGGGAGGGAACGTGGGCCGCCCCGTGGTCGTCCAGCTCGACGACGTCAGCGTCCGCCGCCACACGACGGGCCAGGTGATCCTCGACGGCGTGTCCCTCACCGTGCGCGGCGGGGAGCACTGGGCCCTGCTCGGCGCGAACGGCGCGGGCAAGACGTCCCTGCTACGGCTGGTCGGCGCGGTGTCCCACCCGACCACCGGCACCGCCAGGGTCCTCGGGCACCGGCTCGGCCGCGTGGACGTGCGCGAACTGCGCGCCCGTCTCGGCCATGTCTCCTCCGCGCAGCGCGTCCCCGAGCAGGAGACGGCGCACACCGTCGTCCTCACCGGGGCGAGCGGCACCGTCCAGCCGCTGTGGCGCACGTACGACGACACCACGCGCGAGCGTGCCCGCGCGCTCCTGACCGAGCTGGAGTGCAAGGACTTCGCCGACCGCGCGTACCGGGTGTGCTCCGGCGGTCAGCGCGCCCGGATTCTGATCGCCCGCGCCCTGATGCCCGACCCGTCGCTGCTCCTGCTGGACGAGCCCTTCAACGCGCTGGACCTGCCGTCGCGCGAAGACCTCGTGGACGCGCTCACCCGCCTGGCGGCCGACCGGCCCGAGCTGACCACCCTCACGGTCACGCACCACCTGGAGGAGCTGCCGCCCACGACGAGCCACGCCGTGCTCCTGCGCGACGGCCGCGTCCTCGCCACGGGAGCCGCCGACGACGTGCTCACCGGCGAGCGGCTGACCGCCTGTTTCGGGCGGCCCGTCGAGGTGTCCAGGCAGCACGGCCGCTGGTACGCGCGCTCCGGCCGCCCCTGACCCGCACGGCGAGGTCCGCGGCCTCCCCGCCGCGCCTGCCCCGCCTTTCCTTCCCCCGCCCTGCCTGCCCCCGCCTCCGGTCCAGGTCCCGGCCCCTGTGGCGCACGCCTTCACCCGGCGTCCACGGCACGACGGCGCCCCCGGTCCCCGCCGTTCACCGGCGGGGACCGGGGGCGCCCGTGTCCGCTCCCCCGCTCCCCCGCGTGCTCAGCCGCCCTGCGCCTGCGGCGGGATCTCGTTCGGCAGCGCACCGCCGAACCGGCGGTCGCGCGAGGCGTACTCGACGCAGGCGTCCCACAGGTTGCGCCGGTCGAAGTCGGGCCACAGCACGTCCTGGTACACCATCTCGGCGTAGGCGCTCTGCCAGAGCAGGTAGTTGGAGGTGCGCTGCTCGCCCGACGGCCGCAGGAACAGGTCCACGTCCGGCATGTCGGGCCAGTACAGGTAGCGGGACAGCGTCTTCTCGTTCACCTTGTCCGGCGATATCCGGCCGGCCCGCACGTCCTCGGCGAGGCGGGCCGCCGCGTCGGCGATCTCGGCACGGCCGCCGTAGTTGATGCACATGTAGAGCGTCATGACGTCGTTCTCGCGCGTGCGCTCCTCGGCGGTCTGGAGCTTGCGGACGACCGACTTCCACAGCCTCGGCTCACGCCCGGCCCACCGGATGCGCACGCCCATGGCGTCCAGTTCGTCGGTGCGCCGGTCGATGACCTCGCGGTTGAAGGCCATCAGGAAGCGCACCTCCTCGGGGGAGCGCCGCCAGTTCTCGGTGGAGAAGGCGTACAGCGACAGGTTCTTGATGCCCAGCTCGATACAGCCCTTGACCACCTCGATGACGACGCTCTCGCCGACCTTGTGCCCCTCGGTGCGCGGCAGGCCGCGCTGTTTGGCCCACCGGCCGTTGCCGTCCATCACGATGGCCACGTGCCCCGGGACCAGTTCGCCGGGCAGCTTGGGGGGCTGTGCGCCGGACGGGTGCGGTTCGGGGACGCGGTGGTCGCGACGCTGCCGGGGACGGGAAGACAGCATTCCGCGGGGGGCCATAGGGGAACTCCAGTTGTCGGTTCGATCCTGCCGCCGAGGGTAGCCCTCTCAGCCCTTCTCCACGAACCGCAGCGAGCGCAGTCCCCGCTCCAGATGCCAGTGCAGGTACGCCGAGACGAGGCCGCTTCCCTCCCGGACATGGCGGGGTTCCGCGGCGTCGGCGGTGGCCCAGTCGCCGGTCAGCAGCGCGCCGAGGAGCCGCAGCGCGTCGCCCGAGGGGACCACGCTGCCCGGCACCCGGCAGTCGCCGCACACGGCGCCCCCGGCCGCGACCGAGAAGAAGCGATTCGGCCCGGGGAGCCCGCAGCGCGCGCAGTCGTCGAAGCTCGGCGCGTAGCCGCCCACGGCGAGCGACCGCAGCAGGAACGCGTCGAGCACGAGCCCCGGGGCGTGCGCCCCCGCGGCCAGGGTGCGCAGCCCGCCGACGAGCAGCAGGTACTGCTGGACGTTGGGCTCGCCCTCGTGGTCGGTGAACCGTTCCGCCGTCTCCAGCATGGCCGTGCCCGCGGTGTAGCGCGGGTAGTCCTCGACGATGTCGCGGCCGTACGGCGCGATGGTCTCGGTCTGGGTGCACAGTGGCAGGCTCCGCCCGACCAGCGCACTGCCCCGCGCGAAGAACTGCACATCGACGTGCGTGAACGGCTCCAGGCGCGCGCCGAACTTCGACTTGGTACGGCGCACGCCGCGCGCGACGGCGCGCACGCGCCCGCTCCCGCGCGTGAGGATCGTGATGATCCGGTCCGCCTCGCCCAGCTTCTGGGTGCGCAGCACGATGCCGTCGTCGCGGAACAGGGTCATGCCGCCATTCTCGCGCATGCCCCCCGGCACCCGCGGCGTGCCCTGGACGGCCCACCGGCCCCCGCCCCGCCGGGCGGGGAGCGCGCCGGTGCCGGATGGTGGAGGGGTGGAGGACCGCACGGTGTCGCTGCGGATGGCCAGGTGGCGCCGTCGCAGACGGGAGTTCCGGACAGCCCGGCCGCTCCAGGCCGGGCGGTGGAACCTGTCCTGGCTCCTGCCCGCGCTCCTGCTGATCGGGATCGTCGTCGGCGACTGGAACTCGTCGGGCGACTTCCGGGTGGTCACGTGGATCGTGCTGGTGCCCGGTATCGCGGCGGCGCTGTGCGGCGTGGTGGTCACCACGCTGTTCGCCGCCGCGTCGGCCGTGAGTTACTGGGCGCTGGACAACGCCTGGGACTACCACCTCCAGCAGGGCGAGGCGGACTTCTGGCTGGTCGTGGCGGGCGGGCTGCTCGGCGTGCTGGCGGCCTGGCTGCGCAAGCGCGCCTACACGAGGCTGCTGAGCCTGGAGAGCGGCGCGGAGGCGACACGGCTGGCCGTGCTGCGCCCCCTGCCGGTCCACACGGGCGATCTGCTGCTGGCCAGCGCCTACCTCGCGGCGGACGTGGACGCCCAGGTCGGCGGCGACTTCTTCGACGTCCAGCCGTCCCCGCGCGGTACGCGGGTGCTGCTCGGCGACATCCAGGGCAAGGGCGCGTCGGCGGTGGACGCGGCGGCGGCGCTGCTCGGCACGTTCCGCGAGGCCGGGTACTACGAGGAGTTCGAGGTGGTGGCGGAGCGCCTGGACAACCGGATGCGGCGCCACAACCAGTACAGCTCCGAGCTGGGCCAGCCGTTCGAGCGGTTCGCGACGGCCCTGCTGATCGGCTTCCCGGCGGCGGGCGAGGACTGGATCGACGTGGTGAACTTCGGCCATCCGGCGGCCCTGGTCGTCGGCCCCGGCGGGGTCAGGTCGCTGCCGGAGGGGACGGGTCCGCCGATGGGCCTGTCGCTCGTGACGGGGGAACGGCCGCCGGTGCTGCGGGTGCCGTTCTCGCGCCGGGACACGCTGCTGCTGTTCACGGACGGCGTGACGGAGGCGCGCAACGGTGCGGGGACGTTCCTGCCGCTGGGCGAGCGCCTTGAGCAGTACCTGGCCCGTGACGGCGACACCTCTCCCGCGCCGCTGGTCCGCGCGGTCGAGGACGCGGTGATGTGGCACACGCACGGGCGGCTGGCGGACGACACGGCGATCCTGGCCGTCACGCTCGCGCCGGGCGGCGGCTTCCGCCCGCCCGGCGAGACGACCCCCGACCCGGCGCCGCCCGACTACGGCCCGGAAGGCCCGGAGATCACGGGCGGACCGCGTCCGGCGCGGCGAGACCGAGAGAGGTGACGAGCGCCAGCATCTCGGCGCGGTAGAGCTTGCCGGGCTCGGTGGTCTGGGTGCGCAGGTGCCCGTAGACCTCAAGGGAGACCAGCCCGTGCATGCGGCCCCACAGGCGCAGGCCCAAGGCGAGCGCGGCGGGCGGCAGCTCGGGGTGGTCGGCGCGCGCGGCGTCGGCGAGGTGCGGGTCGAAGTCGGACCAGTCCCAGGCGACGGCGGGCTGGAACGGCTCGGCGTGGGGCCACGCGGCGGCGGCGAGGTCGCTGATCCCGGCGCAGGCCCGCCGTTCGGCCTCGGGCGCGGCGCCGCCCTCGGGGACCTGGTAGCCCGCGACGGGGTCGCCGTAGACGAGCCGGAAGCCCTCGGGGTGGGCGAGCGCCCAGTCGCGGAACGCCCCGGCCCACGCCATGACGCGGCCGGCGGTGTCCTCGGCGGGCAGGGCGTCGCGGGCGGCCTCGACGGTGTCGGCGAGCGCGCCGTAGAGGTCGCGGACGAGGGTGGTGATCAGGTCGTCGCGGGTGGCGTAGTAGCCGTAGATCGCGCCCGCCGTCATGCCCATCTCGCGGGCGATGGCGCGCAGCGAGATGGCGTCGGGGCCGCCCTCGGACATCAGGCGGAGGGCGACGGCCTTGATCTCGGCGCTCGTCTCGGCGCGCAGTCTGGCCCGCCGCGTGAGGCCCTGGCGTCCTGCGGTGGCGCTGTGCTCCATGCGCGCCAGCTTACTGGGCGGTCGCGGCCGTGCCGGAAGTGAACAGCATGGGGTGACCGATCGCCGTTCAGTGACGGTCCGGCTGTCCGGCTGTCCGGCTGTCCGGGACCCGGCGGCCGTTGCCCCCGTTCCCCCGCGCCGAGCGGTCCCGACGGCGGTCGGCCGGGCCGGGGACGGTGACCCGTGCCTGACCGGCGGCCGGGACGGCGAGGGCGCCCGCGACGGCGCGGTCGCCGTCGAACTCCCCTGCGCGGCCGCCCCCGCGCCGCGCACGTACGTGGACGCGGCCGGTGGCACCACCCCGTGGAGGAGAGGCGACGACCGTCATGGACGGCGGGCCGGTACCGGGGATACCCGAACCGAGGAGCGCCGCGTGGAGCCGGCGCCGGACGGCTCGCCCGGCTCCGTCTCCGCCCCTGGCCGGGCGGCGGGTGCGTCGGCACCGCCGACGACACGACGGCCGAGGGAGCCGAGGCCGTCGAGGAGCCGTGCACAGGGGGCGCCGGCCGGCGTCTCGTCATCCTGGCGGACCGGGCGGGCCTCCGCCCGCGCGGGTCACGAGGCGAGGGCGAGCGCGAGGGTGGCTGTGTTGAGCGCGACGAAGCCGATGGCCAGACCGAACTGCGCCGAGAAGTCGCGGGCGTGGACGTGCACGCCGATCGCGCACAGGAAGTAGAGGGCGAGACCGAGGGCCGCGGCCGGGCCGATCAGCGGGACGCCGAGCAGCCCGAGGAGGAGTCCGGCGGCCCCCGCCAGCTTCAGCGTGCCGATCGGGAAGACGAGCCACGACTCGGGGACGCCCGCGCGGGCCATGCCCGGGAGGATGGCGGGGAGGCGCAGGACCGCGCCCACGCCCGAGAAGCCGTTGGCCAGGGCGGCGAAGAGGGTGACGACCAGGTGTGCGGTGGAGATCGGAGTGCTCCTTCGCTCCGGGCGTGGGCGGCGCGCGGGCGCGCCGTACGGTGGTGCGGGCGCACCGTCACCACGCAAACGAGATAATACGAGGAGCGTAACGTATGAGTTCCGTATCACCTGAGGGTGGGGAGCCGGCCCGACGGCACCGGCGGGCCACGGTCGAGGTGAAGGGGTCCCTGCGCGCCCTCCAGAGCCGGCTCGCGCTGCTCGGCCACCAGGTCGGCACCCGCCTGAAACTCCGTGACGCGGACCTCGACTGCCTCGAACTGCTCGCCCTGGAAGGGCCCCTCAGCCCGAGCGCCCTCGCCCGCCGCGCGGGGCTGCACCCGGCGACGAT
This sequence comes from Streptomyces sp. MS19, assembly GCF_047200595.1. Classification (NCBI taxonomy): domain Bacteria; kingdom Bacillati; phylum Actinomycetota; class Actinomycetes; order Kitasatosporales; family Streptomycetaceae; genus Streptomyces; species Streptomyces sp. MS19. The sequence continues at coordinate 130,106 of NZ_JBJZOH010000005.1, forward strand.
GACCGGCGTCCTCGACCGGCTCCAGCGCGACGGCTGGGTGGTCCGCGAGCGCGACCCGGACGCGGCGGACCGGCGCGCGGTGACCGTGCGGGCCGTTCCCGGCAGGACCGCCGAGGTGTTCCGGGCGTACGCGGGGATGAACAGCGCGCTCGACCAGGTGTGCGCCGGCTACACCGAGGAGGAGCTGGCGCTGCTCGCCGGCTTCCTGCGCAGGGTGACGGAAGCGGGCGCGGCGGCGGCTGACGAACTGGCGGACCGCTGAGGGGCGCGGCGCGCCGCTGGACCGGCCCGTCAGCCGCCGCCCGGCGTGATCAGCCCCGACTCGTAGGCTGATATGACCAGTTGGGCCCGGTCGCGGGCGCCGAGCTTGCCCATGATGCGGCTGACGTGCGTCTTGGCCGTCAGCGGGGAGAGCGCGAGCGTCTCCGCGATCTCCCCGTTGTTCAGCCCGCGCGCCACCAGGGCGAGGACCTGGCGCTCCCGGTCCGAGAGCCGGTCGAGCGCCGGGGGCGCGTCCGTCGCGACGGGCGCCGTGGGCGCGCGCAGCGCGCGGGCGATCAGCCGCGCCGTGGGTCCCGGCGAGAGCAGCGCCTCCCCGGCCGCCACCGTGCGGATCGCGTCGAGCAGGTCGGCCGGGCGCGTGTCCTTGACCAGGAAGCCCGACGCCCCCGCGCGCAGCGCCTCCACGACGTGCTCGTCGGTGTCGTACGTCGTCAGGACCAGCACGCGCACGCCCGCCAGGTCCTCGTCCGCGGCGATCGCCCGGGTCGCCTCGATGCCGTCCATGTCGGGCATGCGGATGTCCATCACCACCAGGTCGGCCCGGCAGGCGCGCGCCCCCGCCACCGCCTCCCGGCCGGTGGCCGCCTGGCCGACGACCGCCATCCCGGGCGCCGACTCGACGAGCAGCGCGAACGCCGAACGCACCAGCGTCTGGTCGTCGGCGAGGAGGACTCTTACACATCTTACGTTGGGGTCCCCGGGGCGCGTCGCGGTCATGTCCACAGCGTAGGCGGGCGGGCATGAGGAAGCCCCGCCCATGCGCCACGGGGGCAGCGCAGGAACGGGGCAGGGTGGCGCCGTTGTCACTCGTCGCCGCGTAGGGCTTTCAGGTGGGTGCTTGCGGCGGCTACGAAGGCTTCGCGGGCTGCCTTGAAGTCCTTCCAGTCCGGGTTACCGCCGCCGTCCTTGTGCATGGACTTGAGCCGTTCGAGGACTACACGGGCTTCCTTGTGCGGGCCGACGCCTTCAAGGTCAATGGCGTTGAACGCTGCCCGCGTGGCCGCGTACGCACGGTCTACGGCGCTGATCGCTTCTCGTTCATCGTCGTAACGGCCGTCTTGCCGATGCCATACCACGTGCGATTCAGCATCAACTGCGGTGAGGAACCGCGCGTACATGTCCAGCCGTGCGAGGTAGAGGGGGGTGTCATTCATCGCTACTCCAGTGCCGCAAGCGGACTCGGGTGGCGACACGCTACCCGCCCACAGCCGTGGTCGGTGGCGTGTGGGCGGGATTCCCTCGCGTGCGGTACCGGCTCGTTCAGCAGTCGGTGCGTGAGATCGCCGGGTTGGAGTAGCGCACGGAACGGCGCGGAGACAGGAGAGGCAGCGCGCTACTGCCCCCGCTCCCCCCGTTTCCGTCTCCGCCACCGCTCCCGGTCGGGCCGCAGGCAGCGTCAGGGGCACACACGGTTTGAGGCGAACAACTGTCGAAGCTGGGATTGCACTCCGGAAGGCACGTCGGTGCCATGCGTGGCGCAGTGTGCGGGAACACCTTTTCCAGTTCAGCGCGCGCGGCGTTCATGAGTTCGCCGTCGTAGATTTCCGCGAGGGTCTGACGGTGGACGTTTCCCAAGTCCATCCATCGCGAGAAGACACAGGGCGTTACCCGCCCATCGGGGAGAATGGCGAACTTGGCGCGCCCGCACATTCCGCACAGCTTCTCAAGGCGGGGGTACTTGCCGTCAGCGCCACGGCCGAACGGACGGATACGGTCCGCGCGAACATCCCGGATGCCGAGTTGCAGTAACTCGCCCTCTGCCTGCTTTCCCCGCTGTCCTTCCAGAACGTTGATGATGCTGCCGCGCATCTCGATTCCGAGTTCCCGCGCACGCTGGATGTTGGCCCGGGTGTTCGCGTGCGATCCGCGAGTTTCGGTCACGTCCTCGTGGTCCGATGCCTCATCGCTGTAGTAGCTGAACGCCAGTCGCACGCCGGGCAGTTTCAGTGCGTCCCACACCTCCGGCTTGATGTGAGTCATGTTGCTGAACACTTCGATACGCATGGCGTACTTCCCGGCATAGCGGATGAATCCGGGAAGTCCGGGGTGAAGCGTCGGTTCTCCACCGATGAATTGGATGTCGCGCACGCCCATTTCGTTGAGCTGATCGATTACGCGCTTCCAGTCGGCTTCGGTCATGTCGCCGTGATCCCCTTGCGGGGACGAGTCCGCGTAGCAGTGTCGGCAGTTGAGATTGCAGAATCCAGTGATCTCAAGCCATGCGAACTGTGGGCGGAGCGGAAGTGCTCGCATTCCTTCTCCCGTTGGCCATTTCTGCGGTTCGCGACCCTAACCCGATGCGGTCGCCATGGGTGGTGTGAAGCCCGCCCCCTGCCGAGGGCTTGTCGCCGTGGGGTGGACCAGTCATCCCCGGCAGGGAGCGGGAGTCTCTATGCGACTGCCGCTAATTGCAGCGTCGCGCTAATGTCAGTCGGAGCGGATACCGGTTCAGCCGTGAGTGCGTAGATGACGCCTACGTCCCCGGCGTGTGCGCCGATCGGACGCCCCGATGCCAGAATCGCCAATTGGCGGTCCTGGGTGTCGAAGTCCCAAATCCATGCACGGAAGATGCGCCCAGGGTCCGGCAGCTCTTCGGCAACCGGATGTAACGCTGCCTGTGGAATGGGGCCAACGCCGGGTTGAGGGGAAAGGGCGTTGGCGATTCGCGCTGCCTGAGAGCGGAGCCAGCCAAGGGCGCATTCTGGCGACGCTGCGCCACAGCTCCCAAGGTGAATACTGCGCTCACCGTGCGGGATTCTGGCCGCCACTTCGCACCGGTACCCTAAAATCCCGGTCACTGGAAGTCCCCGGGAATCATGGTGTACGGCAGCACGGAATGCTGACGACAGTTGACGTGCCTGGGGTTTTCCCTGAGATGGTCGAAGGTCCATGCCTGCGCTGCTTCGGCGTTCTCGTCTGTCGGCCCCATCTCCCCGCAGTCAGCGCATTCGTAGGCGACCTTGACGGGTTCGGCTTCCGCTTCGCGCTTCGGCGTCAACGTCCAATTACGGAAGCGGTAGCGCGTGCCCATCACTCACCCGCCCCGTTGTCGTCCTGGTGCAGCCTCAAACCGCGCGACTCAGCCACATTCAGAGCGTTGTGCAGACACTCGGACAGCCGTTCAGCGACGAAACGCAACTCGTGATCAGCCGCACCACCGTTCGCCAACACAGCCAACGAGTGATCAAGCACTATCGCCGCATCGTGGAGCTGTGCGCCCTCCAACGAGTCAGCGAGACGAGCGAGCGTCCCGCCCTCGTTGCCCGGCGCAAGGTGCGCGGGGCGCCCCTCTCCGTCACGCCACGGCAACAGCCGCGCCCCGGGCGTGGGCGGCCATCCACCGGCACCATGCGTAAACTCAGCCATGGTTGCCTGCTCCTTTCAGGTGATCCATGCCCCCGGGCCGGTAGGACGGTCGCGGGGGTCTTGCATCTGTCCATGCTTCGACCTGCAAGGCTCGCGCGGGAGTTGACCAGGGTTGACTACTCTGGAAGTACCAGCAGTCAACCCCCAGAGGTTCACTATGCGTGACAACTTCGCTGATCTTGCCCGTAGGGCACTACAGGACAGCGATTACTCAATGAAGGCTGCCGCACGGGCCATGAACTATGACCCTGCCTATTTGTCGCGCGTACTCAACGGGAAACAACAACCGTCGGCAAAGCTTGCAGTGTTGATGGACAATCTCCTTGGCACTGATGGCGCATTGGCGGCAACTGTTCTCAACGAAGATGAGGCATCGCGGGTTGCCCGCAGTGCTGCCAAGCCGTCTCGTTTGGACGCGGGCACCGTGGATGCTCTTGCCGGAGTCCTGTCCGCGTATCGACGGTTGGACGACACGGTAAAGCCACGGTCGGTTATCCCAGCGACCATGGCTCAAATGAAGGAAGTAACCCGGATACTCCGGGCCGCTCGCGGTCCACATCGGGACCGTCTGGCCGAAGTAGCGTCAGAGTGGGTCCAATTCTCGGGATGGATGCTCGCCCAAGCGCGTAAGGACAATGAAGCCGTACGACTTCTCAACGACGCTTTAGAACTTGCCGACGAAATCGGAAATGGCACCCTCGCAGCACAAGCGCTGAATTTCAAGGGGTATATTGCCCGTCAGCAGAACCGGCCGCAGGGTATTGCTCGCTGGTTCGCTGCGGCAGCGAATACACCGGGGGCACACCCTGCCCAACGAATCGGAGACTTCCTACAAGCGGCTGCCGGAATGGCCACCATGGGTGAAATTAACGCGGCTCTCCTCATGGTCGAAGAAGCAGAAGGGCTGACAGACAAGGCATCTGGAATGGCTCCGCCCGAGACCGCCTATTGGCTAACTCCTGCATTCAACCGCCTGAACATGGGGCTCTGCACTCTTGCCCTAGGTCGGTACAGCGAAGCTGCCGACCATTTGAAATCTGGGTTGGCGGGACTTCCCGAAGAACTACGTGATGCCCCGTGGTCTTGGGAACACAAGGACGCGCTTCACCGGGCTCTAGAGGCGGAATGAACGACAAAAGCCCCCGCACCCGCCACGATGGGCAAATGCGGGGGCAGGGTCAGAAGTGTTCGGGGCATGGGACCGAAGTACCGCGCTGCCGGACCGTCGTACACGCCTGCCTGACGGTCTTCCAAAAGGCGCTTAAGGTCCGTCTCAGCGGCCCGCAGAACGGCGCGCGCGGCTTGCTCTTCCTCGGATTCCTCTGGCTGCACACGAGCCGCCCAACGCTCCGAGACAGCGACCATGAGCGGGTCATCAGCCTCAGCGTTGGAAAGCCGCGCAAGCCACCGTTGAAATACGTACTCCTCCAACCGGTCAACGCGCGCCCCCGCCCGTGCCTGACACGTCCGTCCGCCGACAACCGCCGCGCACTGATACGACGTTCCCTGAAACTTCCGCCACGCGACGGAAGATTTCCCGAACCACGTCCGTACCGGTCACGGGTGACCTTGAAGCCCCATGGCGGACGCCCGGCAACCCACAGCCCTTTATCGCGCTGCTCGGATTTCGTGTCACACACCCGCTGTGACAAATTCTCCGAGTATTCCCGCGCCTCTTACGCACGGTTGATGATCCAGCGACGGTCACGCGACTCGTTCGAGTCAAGCCCGTCCATGTCGAAGATGACCCGCGCTTTGCCGATCACCTTCAAGAGGTCTTCGGCACCCTTACGGCTGAACCGGTCGATCGCGTACGCCCAGAGGGCGGGAACCTCAGCTTCAACCAACGCCCGTAGCGCCCGGTCGAAATCGGAGCGCGTCACGTCCTTGAAAGCGCTCTGAGTGTCCCTCCAGACCTTCCGCACGGCGTAGCCGTTCCGGTGCGCCCAACGGTGCCCCTGCTCCCGCTGAGAGTCCGTGCTCTGTTCCCGGCGGTGGTCTTCCTTCTTGAGCCGCTTCGACTTCCGCGTGTACAGGTCGATTGCGTTCGGCTCGTTCTTCCCGCAGATGGTGCACGCGTGCTCGCTCGGCATGACGTGATCACGTCCCCGGTCGTAGGTGATCCCCCTCACGACCGGGAGCGCAACGACTCCCAGAGCCAGAAAACCGCAGGTCAGGCGCTAGATACGCAAGGGTTCACTCCTCCTCGGCGAGCAGCACACGGATGTCCGGCTCGCTCATCCCACCGCCTCCACGACGCGTTCGCCGTCCTCCCCCGGCTCTCCGCCCGGCGCCACGACGGGCAGGTCCGCCGTCACCGCGAAGCCGCCCGCGCGGCGCCCGGCGGTCAGGACGCCGCCGATGCTGCGGGCGCGTTCGCGCATCCCCGTGAGGCCGAAGCCCGGCGGCTGCGCCTTGTCCCCACCGTCCCCGCCGTCCCCGCCGTCACCGCCACCGCCGTCGTCCACGACCGCGATCCGCAGCACGCCGTCCGTACGGTCCACGGCGACCGTGACCGCGACACCGGGCCCCGCGTGCCGCACCGCGTTGGTCAGCGCCTCCTGCACGATCCGGTACGCCGCCGCGCCGACCACGGGCGGCAGCGCCTCCGGCACACCCGCCGCCAGCGTCACGCGCGCCCCCGCCTCCTCCGCGTGCCGAACCAGGTCCGGGATGCCCCCGAGCCCCGGCGGCGGCGCGCTGCCCTCCGTGCCCTCGTCGTCCGCCTCGTCGCCGCGCAGGACGCGCAGGGTGGTGCGCAGTTCGGCGCGCGCCTCGCGGCAGGTCTCGGCGATGGCGTCGAGCGCCTCGGCCAGCGAGTGGCGGTCGAGGCGTCCCGGGTCGGTGGTGAGGAGGTGGGAGGCGACGGACGTGCGGACCCCGATGACGGTGATGCTGTGCGCGAGGAGGTCGTGCAGGTCGCGGGCGATGCGCAGCCGTTCCTCGGCGATGCGGCGCGCGGCCTCCTCCTCCCGGCTGCGGACGGCGCGTTCGGCCCGCTCGTGGACGGCGACCACGTACTGGCAGTGCAGCCTGACCAGTTCGCCGAAGATGAGGAAGGCGAGCACCCACCCGAAGACGCGGAAGACCGCGACCCCCGCGGCGACGTCCCGCCAGAGGAAGACCGACAGTGCGACGAGGACCAGCGCGTGCGCCACAGTGACAGTCCGCCAGCGCGGGCCGGCCACCGCGAGCGAGTACACCGCCAGACCTGTGGCGGTGAACGGTGCGACGTGGTCGTAGTCCAGGGCGTGGAACGCGCCCGCGCCCGCGAAATGCGCCAGCAGTACGGCGAGCGGGGCGCGCCGCCGCCAGACCAGCGGCAGCACCAGGCCGGCGAGCAGCAGCCAGCCCGTTGCGTCGAGCCCCTTGCCGTCGGGCTCGCGCACCAGCGTCGTCAGCGCGCAGAACGCGAAGGTGACGACGGCGACCAGGACGTCTGCCCGGAGGGCCGGGACGGTGCCCGGCTCCTCCGGGTAGAACGGGCGTATCAGCGCGGGCGCGGGCATGGCGCCATCATCGGGCATCCGCCCCTCGGGAGAGCGGGCCGGGCCACCACACGCGGCGCCCCAGCAGCCAGGTCGCGGCGGTGATGATGTACGTGCGCACGAGGAACGTGTCCAGCAGCACGCCGACCGCCACCACGAAGCCCAGCTGGAACATCATCACCACCGGCATCGACATCAGGACGCCGAACGTCGCCGCGAGCACCACACCGGCCGACGCGATGACGCCGCCCGTCGTCCGCAGCGCCGTGAGCGCCGCCTGACGCGTCGCCAGCCCGCCCAGCGCCTCCTCGCGCATGCGGTGCATCAGGAAGATCCCGTAGTCCACGCCGAGCGCGACGCAGAAGACGAACGTGGTCAGCGGCACCGCCGGATCCATCCCCCTGTAGCCGAACACCGACTCGAACACGAGCGAGCCGAGCCCGAGCGCCGCCCCCCACGAGGCGACGACCGCCGCGAGCAGCAGCACCGGCGCGAGGACGCTGCGCAGCAGCGCCATCAGGATCAGCAGGACCACGCCGAGCACCAGCGGCAGGACGAGCGCCTGGTCCTCGGCGCTCGTGTCCGCGAGGTCGATCTGCTGGGCGGTCGAGCCGCCGACGACCGCCTCGGCGCCCTCGACGGCGTGCAGTGCGCCGCGCAGCGCCCCGATGGTCTCCTTCTCGCCGTCCGACTCGGGCGGCGCGGTGGCCCAGACGGCGAGTTCCGTCCAGCCCGCCGCCGACCTGCCCTCCGCCACGCGGTCCACGCCCTCGGTCGCCCCGGCTGCCTCGGCGACCTCGGCGGCGTGGTCGGTCCTCGCCATGACGGCCAGCGGCTGCGTGCCGTGCCCGGGGTACGCGTCGGCGAGGCGCGTCATGGCGCTGATCGACTCGGGGGTGTCGGTGAACGTGTCCTCGCTGCGGGGTGCGCCCGGCAGGTTGAGCGTGCCCAGGGCGAGCGCGCCCAGGAGCACGACGCCGCCGGTGAGGATGGCGACCGGGCGGCGGCTGACGGAGGAGCCCATGCGCGCGAACAGGGTGCGCCGCTCCCTGGCCGTCGGGTCGGGGCTGCCGTACCGGGGGCTGTGATATCGGGGGATGAGCGGCCAGAAGACGCGGCGCCCGGCGAGCACGAGCAGCGTGGGCAGCAGCGTCGTCATGACGGCGAGCGAGGACAGGACGGCCACGGCACCGACGGGCCCGAGCCCCTTGCTGCTGTTCAGTCCGGCGGCGAGCAGGCACAGCAGCCCTGCGGCGACGGTGCCGGACGAGGCGAGCAGCGCGGGGCCGCAGCCGCGTACGGCGCGCAGCATGGCCTCCAGGGGTACGCGTTCCCGCCGCAGTTCCTCGCGGTAGCGGGCGGTCAACAGCAGCGCGTAGTCCGTGCCGGCTCCGAAGACGAGCACTGTCATGACCGAACTGCTCATGGTGGTGACGGTGATGTCGAAGACCTGGGCGATCGTGTACAGCAGGGCCATCGAGCAGACCGCCGCCACGCCGACCGACAGCAGCGGCAGCAGCCACAGGACGGGGCTGCGGTAGGTGACGACGAGCAGCACCGCCACGATGAGCGCGGTCGCCATCATCAGCGTCACGTCCACGGACTCGAAGACGGCGGTGCTGTCGTGCTGGAGCGCGCCCGCGCCGCCGACCTCGGCGGTCAGGCCGCCGGGCAGACCGGCGTCGGTGCGCTCGCGTATGTCCTCCACGGCGTCCGCGCGTTCCTCGGAGCTGTCGATGCCGTGCAGGGCCAGCGGGTACATCACGGTCGTGCCGTCCTCGGACGGTACGGCCGCGGGCTCCGCGCCGCCGGTGTCGTAGGCGGCGGCGACCTCGGCGGCCCGTTCGCCTGCCGCCGCCAGGTCGTCGGCGGTGAGGCCGCCGTCCCTGGCCCAGACGAGGATCACGTCCGTGGTCTCGCCGCCCGGCAGCAGCTCCTGGAGCCGGACGACCTGGGTCGAGTCGGCGCTGTCGGGCAGGTAGTCCACGCTCTCGTCGCGTGTGATGCCGCCGAGCTTCCCGGCGAACGGGAGGGCGAGCGCCAGGACCGCGACCCACAGGCCGATGACGGCCCAGGGCAGCAGGCGGCGGCGCCCGGCGGGCGGCGGTGCGGGCGGCGAGTCCGCGGGCGGGGTGTCGAGGGTCAGGGCCCCCATGGGTGGCCTCCAGGCTTTCCGGCAGTGGTTCGGGTCGTTCGGTGACGTGCCCCACCAGCCTTCCGGCGCGCGCCGCCCGTCGCGTCGCCCGCCGGACCGAGGTCGGCCGTACCGCCCGGGGCGGCAGGGGGCGCCCGTTACTCCCCCGGGAGTACGCCCGGCGCGTGCCGGGGCGCGCGGGTGTGGCGTGCGTCTCGGATGCTGATACGCGGCCGGAACGGGCCGGTGGCGGGGTTATCGTGGCTGAGCGATGCGTTTCGGGATGCTCCTCCTTAGCCGCCGCGGCGAGGGTCTGTAGTCGCAGGCCGACCCCCTCCCCGCGGAGTGCGGCGCTGCCGTCGGCCGTTTCCCGTCCGAGTCACCCCCCGCAAGGAGACCGTCGCCCCTCATGAACAAGAGCACGCCGCTGACCACGGCCACCGCACGCCAGCAGCCCTCCGGCATGCCGGTCTACAAGTACCGGCCGTACGAGGCCGTCGACATCCCCGACCGCACCTGGCCTGGCAACCGCGTCACCCGCGCCCCCCGCTGGCTGTCCACCGACCTGCGCGACGGCAACCAGGCCCTGATCGACCCGATGTCGCCGGTGCGCAAGCGGGCCATGTTCGACCTGCTGGTGCGCATGGGCTACAAGGAGATCGAGATCGGCTTCCCGGCGTCGGGCCGGACCGACTTCGACTTCGTCCGCTCGATCATCGAGGAGGACGCGATCCCGGAGGACGTCACGATCTCCGTGCTGACGCAGGCCCGCGAGGACCTGATCGAGCGGACCGTGGAGTCCCTGGCAGGCGCGCACCACGCGACCGTGCACCTCTACAACGCGACGGCGCCCGCGTTCCGCCGCATCGTCTTCCGCGGCGGGCGCGAGGACATCAAGGCCATCGCCGTGGACGGCACGCGCCTGGTGATGGAGTACGCGGAGAAGCTGCTGGACGACCGCACCGTCTTCGGCTACCAGTACAGCCCCGAGATCTTCACCGACACCGAGCTGGACTTCGCGCTGGAGGTCTGCGAGGGCGTCATGGACGTCTGGCAGCCCGCCGAGGGGCGCGAGATCATCCTGAACCTGCCGGCGACCGTCGAGCGTTCCACGCCGTCCACGCACGCCGACCGCTTCGAGTGGATGTCGCGGCACCTGTCGCGCCGCGAGTTCGTCTGCCTGTCCACGCACCCGCACAACGACCGGGGCACCGCCGTCGCCGCCGCCGAGCTGGCCGTCATGGCGGGCGCCGACCGCGTCGAAGGCTGTCTGTTCGGCCAGGGCGAGCGGACGGGCAACGTCGACCTGGTCACGCTGGGCATGAACCTGTTCTCGCAGGGCGTGGACCCGCAGATCGACTTCTCGCGGATCGACGAGGTGCGCAGGACCTGGGAGTACTGCAACCAGATGGACGTCCACCCGCGCCACCCGTACGTGGGCGACCTGGTGTACACCTCGTTCTCCGGCTCGCACCAGGACGCGATCAAGAAGGGCTTCGAGGCGCAGCGCCCCGACGAGCCCTGGGAGGTCCCGTACCTGCCGATCGACCCGAAGGACGTCGGCCGCTCGTACGAGGCCGTGATCCGGGTCAACTCGCAGTCGGGCAAAGGCGGCGTCGCGTACGTCCTGAAGAACGACCACAAGCTGGACCTGCCGCGCCGGATGCAGGTGGAGTTCTCGAAGATCATCCAGGGGAGGACGGACGCCGAGGGCGGCGAGGTCACCCCGGCGCAGATCTGGGACACGTTCACCGACGAGTACCTGCCCGCCGGCGAGGGCCAGGCGCACTGGGGCCGCGTCGCACTGCGGGACGCGCAGGCTTCCACGACCAGCGAGGGCCAGGACGCGCTGACCGTCGAGGCCGTGGTGGACGGCGCCGACACCGTGCTGCGGGGTACGGGGAACGGGCCGCTCGCCGCGTTCTTCGACGCGCTGACGTCGGCGGGCGTCATCGGCGGGGACGGCGTGGACGTACGGCTGCTGGACTACGTCGAGCACACCATGAGCGCGGGCGCGGGCTCGCAGGCCGCCGCGTACATCGAGTGCGCCGTCGGTGACCGTGTGCTGTGGGGCGTCGGGATCGACGCGAACATCGTGCGCGCCTCGCTGAAGGCGGTCGTCTCGGCCGTCAACAGGGCGACGCGCGCCTGACGACCCGGCGCCCGCGCGCCGTTCCCCGGGCCCGGTGGCCGGTTTGTGCCGACGCACTACTGACGCCGGGCCCGTGGTGTGGTTAACATCACGCCCACGGCGATGTTGCCGGTGGGTAACGGAGGTACGGCGTGGTGCACTCCAGCGGGGTGAGGGTTGCGGGGGTCCGCACGGCCTGGCGCGTGGTCGACGACGGTGATTTCTGGTGCGCGAGCTGCGGCGGGGACCGTTGTTACCAGCGGATGACGGGCAGGCGGCGCTTCACGCTGCTGGGCGTACCGCTGCTGCCGCGCGGCGCGGTGGAGCCCGTCGTGGAGTGCGTGTCGTGCCGGACGCACCACCCCGTGGCGGCGCTGGAGCAGCCCACGACGACCCGGCTGGCCGGTCTGCTGCGGGACGCGGTGCACTCGGTCGCCCTGATGATGCTCGCGGCGGGCGGCGACGAGGCCGCCGCGCGGCGCGCGGCCGTCGAGACGGTGCGGGCCGCCGGTTTCGCGGAGTGCACGGAGGAGCGGCTGCTGACGCTCCAGGCGGCGCTGAGCTGCCGCCAGTCGCCGCTGATGGACCACGAGGTGCACGAGACGCTGGGCGCGCTCGCCCCGCACCTGGCGGGCCCCGGGCGGCGGACGCTGGTGTTCCAGGGCGCGCGCGTCGCGCTCGCGGACGGCCCCTACCGCGCGGCGGAGCGCTCGGCGCTCGGCACGATCGGCGCCGCCCTCGGCCTCTCCGCGGCCGAGACGGCCGTCCTCCTCACCGAGGCCGCGACCGCCGCCTCGAACTGACGCGGCGCCCTGGGCGCCTCAGCGGGCGGTGTCGGCCCGGCCCTGGTCGTAGCCGTCGCGGTGGGCCAGGACCTCACCCATGTGGCCCTCCGCCCACTCCTTGATCCCCAGCATGACGCCCTGGAGCGAGCCGCCGAGCGCGGTCAGCCCGTACGTGACGGTGACGGGCACCGTCGGCGTCACGGTCCTGGTCACGATGCCGTCGCGCTCCAGCGAGCGCAGCGTCTGGGTGAGCATCTTCTGGCTCACGCCCGAGATCCGGCGCGCCAGTTCGGAGAAGCGCAGGGGCCGCGGTCCGCTCCCGGGGACCGCCCCGGGCCCCGGGCCGTCGCCGCCCAGCGCGGCGAGCACGAGGGCGACCCACTTGTCGGAGATCCGCTCCAGGAGCTGGCGGCTGGGACACATCGCGAGGAACGCGTCGTACTCCGCCTTGGCCACGGCCTTCCGCTCGGACGCGGTGCTGGTCGCCACGGGTGATCTCCTCCGGTCGGTGACTTAGGCACTTCAAGGTGCCTACTTCCCCCGGGTAACCGGGCGCCTCCATGGTGGTCCTGCACCACCGCGAAGACAAGACCACCGCACCAGAGCTGCCAGGAGAAGAAGAAGATGACGACGCAGCAGCAGCAGAAGACGTTCCGGCAGGCCGTGGTCCGCGTCCCGTCCGGGCCCCGTTCGGTCGAGATCGCCGACGTCCCGCCGGTCGAGCCGGGTCCGGGGGAGGTCCGCGTCAGGATCGCCGGCGCGGCGGTCAACCCGGTCGACCTGGGCGTGGCCGGGGGCGTGTTCCACCGGCTCGGCATGGTCCACCAGCCGCAACACACCGGTCTCGGCTGGGACTTCGCGGGCACCATCGACGCCGCGGGGCCGGGCGCCGGGCTGCCGGCCGGCGCCCGTGTCGCCGGGTTCGTCGACGGCTTCGACCGCGCCCACGGCTCCCACGCCGAACTCCTCGTCGTCCCCGCCGCGGACGTCGCCGTCGTCCCGGACGGCGTGGACCTGGTCGAGGCGGCGACCGTGCCGCTCAACGCCACCGCCGCGGCCATGATCGTCGATCTCGTCGGCGATGCGCCCGAGGGGGGGCGGGCGGCTGCTGGTGACCGGCGCCGCCGGCGCGGTGGGCCCGCACGTCGCCGTGCTCGCCAGGGACCGCGGCTGGGAGGTGACGGGAATGGCCAGGGCGGCCGACGAAACGTTCGTCCGCGGCCTGGGCGCGGACTTCACCACCGAGGCGGGCGAGGGCTGGGACGCCGTCGCCGACGCCGGAGCCCTCCAGGAACGCGCCCTGGCGGCGGTACGCGACGGCGGCCGTTTCGTCGGCGTGCAGCCGGCCGCGCGGCTCCCCGAGGAACGCGGCGTGAGCGTCGAGGTCGTGTTCGCCCGGCCCGACGGCGCACTGCTCACCCGGCTGCTCGCACGCGTGGCGAAGGGGGACCTGCCGGCCCGCGTCCACGCCGTCGTACCGCTCGCCGAGGCGGCCGGCGCGTACCGGGCGATGGCGGAGGGCGGCGTCCGCGGCCGGATCGTCCTCGTCCCGTGACGGCGCGGCGCCGCCCCGCGGCCGGACCGTGCGGCGCGGGGCCTGCGCGCCCCGGTCGATGCCCGGCGGAGAACCACGGCAGCCGCCCCGGGCGGGCGCGAAGGGGACGAGCGAAAGCCGGCGGCGGGGTCGCCGTCCTCACGCCGATACCGGGGAACCCCGTGACGCCGCACCACCACACCCCCCGGCCTGGCACGCACCACGCCCGGCACGACCCACGGCCCGACGGGCAGGCACGAAGGGGGCACGCGGAAGCCGGTACCGCGTCACCGCCCCCGCCACGACGGCCGCGCCGGTGCCCGGGGGCGCGTCAGCCGCCACGGCACCGCGCCGCACCATCGCGCGCCCCGGTCAGTGCCCGGGGAACCACGGGGCCGCCCCGGCCGCCTGCTCCACGCGACCCCGGTCCCGACGGGCGGACGCGAAGGGAACGCGCGGCAGCCGTGCCGGGCCACGACGGCCGCGCGCCGGTACCCCGAACCGCGTCACCACACCGTCCGCCCACGGTCGGGCACGCGCCGCGCGCAGGGCAGGCGGCGGTCCCTCGGTCCGCCGCTGTCCGGCACACCACCGCGTCCCTGACGGGCGCCGGCACGCGGACGCGCGATCCCTTCCCGTGCGGCCAGGGCCGGAAGACTTGCCCGTGGGCGGGTGCTTCGGGAACGCGGGAAGGCACGCAGGGGCGTCCACGGCGTGGGGTGAGCCCGGTGGCCCCGGCGTCCGGCCGGGAGGGCTGCCACAGCGGCCCGGGGCTCCCCCGCACCGGCGACACGCTCAGGCGTCGCCGGAGTGCACGGCCTCGTGGGTCCACCGCCCGCGCGGCTCGGTGTGCAGCCGCCAGAAGTGGCCCGCGATGTCGTCCGGGTCGAACGCCGTGCCGGGCGCGACCGGGCCGTCCACGCGGATGCTCGCCGCGTGCACCCCCGCCGGGCCGTACGTGCCGTCGAGCAGCGACACCAGCGCACGTACGCCCGCCTTGCCCAGCGACAGGCTGGCGTACTCCGGCTTCGCCTCCGGCATCCCGGAGGTGACGAGGAACGAGCCGCTGCCGCGTTCCGCCATCGCGGGCGCGAGGTGTGCGGCGGTGGCGAGGGCGCCGCCCACGTTGACCGCCCACGCGCCGAGGTGCTCGCGCAGCGACAGGTCGCCGATGGCGTCGGGCCGGATGAGCGCCGCGTTGTAGACGACGGCGTGCGGCGTCCCCAGCGCGCCGGTGAGGGTGTCGAGCGCGGCGCGGAGGGCTGCCTCGTCGGTGGCGTCCGCCGTGGCCGTCGCGACCGTGCCCGCGACACCGGCGGCGGCGTCCCGTACGGTCCCCTCGCGCCGCGCGACGAGCCCGACGGCGTACCCCTCCCGCGCGAAGCGGCGGGCCACCGCCGCGCCGATGCCGGGACCGGCTCCGACGACGATCGCGCTGGGTGCGGGCGGCGGTGCTGCGGTCATGGCGGGCTCCTCAGGGGGCGCGTGCGGCGGACACGCGCACCGTAAGGGCTGACACCGGTGTGAAGGTCAAGCGCCCGGCGTGCCGGGCGTCGTCCGTCAGAAGCCCAGCTTGCGCAGCTGCTTCGGGTCGCGCTGCCAGTCCTTGGCGACCTTCACGTGCAGGTCGAGGTAGACGGGCGTGCCGAGCAGTGCCTCGATCTGGCGGCGCGCCTTGGTGCCGACGTCCCGCAGCCGCTGGCCCTTGGGGCCGATGACGATGCCCTTCTGGCTGGTGCGCTCGATGTAGAGGAACGCGTGGATGTCCAGCAGCGGCCGGTCGGCGGGGCGGTCCTCGCGCGGCAGCATCTCCTCCACGACCACGGCGATGGAGTGCGGCAGCTCGTCCCGCACGCCCTCCAGGGCCGCCTCGCGGATCAGCTCGGCGATCATGACCTGCTCCGGCTCGTCCGTGAGGTCGCCCTCCGGGTAGAGCGGCGGGCCCTCGGGGAGCAGCGGCACGAGCAGGTCGGCGACCAGCTCGACCTGGCGGCCCGCGACCGCCGAGACCGGCACGATCTCGGCGAACTCGAACCCGGCCTCCTTGCCCAGCTGGTCGACGGCGATCAGCTGCTCGGCGAGCGCGTCGCCCTGCACGAGGTCGGTCTTGGTGACCAGCGCGATCTTCGGGGTGCGCTTGATCGCCGCCAGCTCCTTGGCGATGAAGCGGTCGCCGGGGCCGACCTTCTCGTTCGCGGGCAGGCAGAAGCCGATCACGTCCACCTCGGCCCAGGTGGTGCGCACGACGTCGTTGAGGCGCTGGCCGAGGAGCGTGCGCGGGCGGTGGAGGCCCGGGGTGTCCACGAGGACGAGCTGCGCGTCGGGGCGGTGCACGATGCCGCGCACCGAGTGGCGCGTGGTCTGCGGCCGGTTGGAGGTGATGGCGACCTTGGTGCCGACCAGGGCGTTGGTCAGCGTGGACTTGCCCGCGTTGGGCCGGCCGACGAAGCAGGCGAAGCCGGAGCGGTGGACGGGCGCGGGGCTGCTGGGGGTGCGGGGGCTGCTCATGACGCCGGGATCGTCGCACGAAGGGTGCCGTCGAGGCCAGCCAGCAGCACGGGGGTGCCGGGGCCGCCGAGGTCACGGACCGCCGCGAGGTCGTCGGCGGGCAGCGCGTCGGCGCCGCTGACGACGGCGGCGGCCTCCAGGGTGTCGGCGCCGCTGGCGACCGCCATCGCGACGGCGGTGCGCAGCGCGCTCAGCCGCAGCGAGTCGAGGGCGACCGTGGAGGCGGCGTACGTGCGCCCCGTGCCGTCGCGGACGGCAGCGCCCTCGGGGACCTGGTTGCGGGCGCGGGCGCTGCGCGCGAGGGTGATGATCTTGCGGTCCTCGGGGTCGAGGGGGGCGGCCTCGGGGGCTTCACTCATACGGACGAGCCTATGCCCTGCCGCGGGTGGTCACAGCCGCGTGGTGCCCGGCTGGTCGGGCGGCGGCGCGGGGTCCTCGCCCCCGGCGACCTGCTCCAGCTTCTCCACGGCGCGGTCGGCTATGGGCGCCAGGGAGTCCGTGCCCCGGTCGTCGCGCCCCGCCTGGGCGACGCGCAGCACCTGGGCGCCGACCCGCGCGATCACCACGTCCGCCACCACGGGAGTTCGGTCGCGGGCGCCCTCGACGCGCCGTTCGAAGCGCAGGGCGGCGCTCTCCTCGCCGAGCGACCTGACGCCGGGCCCGTCGGCTTCGTCCGCGCCGTCGTACGCCACGGTGACCGTGCCGCGCCCGGGACCCTCGCGGGTGTGGAACGTGCGGCACTCTGCCGCCGTGCGCGCGAAGGCGGCGACGGCGGCGTGGGCCGCGTCCTCGCTCTCGTGCGCGGCGAGCACGGTGGTGACGAACGGGCCGCTCTCCGACTTGGCGAACCCGGCGCGCGCCGCCGTCTCCTCGGAGCTGTCGAACAGGGCGCGGCAGGACCGTTCCTGCGGGCGTGGCACGCCGAAGCCCCGTTCCTTCGCCGAGCGCGCGCTGTCCCCGGCCCAGCCCTCGGGGAAGTCCATCGTGTCCAGCAGCGCCGTCCGCAGCCGCCGCTCCGGCAGCACGTCGGTGCCGACGGACGGGTCGGCGGGCAGCAGGGTCAGTCCCAGCAGGGCCACCCCGGTGACGGCCGCGGCCCTCAGATGCGTGTACATGACTTCCATGGCGCCATCCGGAGGACGGCACGGCCACGCGCGGCCGACCATTCGGGTGACCGCGCGTGGGGGGCGCCAGGCCCTGTCCGACGAAGTGCGCCGTCCGCCGCCAGGCGGGGTGACCGCGGCTGGTGCGGTGCACCGCACGGCGGAGGAATGCCCTCGTGCCGGAGGCCCCCCTTCCGGGAAGGCATGGGCGTTCCGGCAACCCTGCGGGTCAATACACCTAGGACTCGGGCAACGACTCCGCCGGGTCCGGTGCCAGGGGTTCCACGAGGACGCGGTCGATGCGGTTGCGGCGCCCGGCGGTGGACTCGGCGGTCAGGCGCAGCGCCGAGGGCAGCGTGCCCTGGTGGTGCGGCGCGGCCTGCTCCGGGGCGATGTCCACCGTGGCGGAGGCGCCGGGGATCGGGACGCGGCCGAGCGCCTTGGCCAGCAGGCCACCGACGGTCTCCACGTCCTCGTCGTCCAGCAGCAGCCCGTACAGCTCGCCGAGCGCGCCGATGTCGAGCCTGGCGGTGACGCGGCGCGCGCCGTCCGCCAGTTCCTCGACGGGCGGCAGCTCGGTGTCGTACTCGTCGGTGATCTCGCCGACGATCTCCTCCAGGATGTCCTCGATGGTGACGAGGCCCGCCGTGCCGCCGTACTCGTCGATGACGACGGCGACATGGCTGTGGTCGCGCTGCATCTCGCGCAGGAGGTCGCCCGCGTTCTTCGTGTCGGGCACGAAGGTGGCGGGCCTGGCGACGGTCTCCACCAGGCGCGTCTCGGCCTCGCGGCTGACGTGCACCCGCCGGGCGAGGTCCTTGAGGTAGACGATGCCGATGATGTCGTCGTCGCTCTCCCCGGTGACGGGGATGCGGGAGAAGCCGGACCGCAGGGCGAGGGTGAGGCCCTGGCGGAGCGTCTTGTGCCGGTCTATGGACACCAGGTCGGTGCGCGGCACCATCACCTCGCGGACCAGGGTGTCGCCCAGTTCGAAGACGGAGTGCACCATGCGGCGTTCGTCGTCCTCGATCAGCGACTCGCGCCCGGCGAGGTCCACGAGGGCGCGCAGCTCCGCCTCGGAGGCGAACGGGCCGCGCCGGAAGCCCCTCCCCGGCGTGAGCGCGTTGCCCAGGATGATCAGGAACTGGGTGAGCGGGCCCAGGACGCGGGCCAGCGGCACCAGGACGTACGAGGCGGCGGTGGCCGTCGCCAGGGGGTGCTGGCGTCCGATGGTGCGGGGCGACACGCCGACCGCGACGAACGACAGCAGCACCATGGCGGCGAAGGCCACCAGCAGCGCCTCCCAGACCTCGGCGAACTCCTGGAGGCAGGCGTGCGCGACGAGGACGGCGGCGGCCATCTCCCCGCAGATGCGCAGGAGGAGTGCCAGGTTGAGGTAGCGGGTGGAGTCGGCGGCGATGACGGCCAGGCGGGGCGCGCCGCGGCGGCCCGCCCGTTCGGCCTCGTCGGCGCGGTAGGTGGTGATCATCGCGATCCCCGCCTCCGCGCAGGAGGACAGCCAGGCCAGCACCAGCAGGCCGACGACGGACATGAGCAGGGTGGCGGTCATGTGGTGGTGGGTGCGGGGGACGGTCCTGGCAGGCCGCGCTCGTCGCGCCAGCCGTCCACGATGGCCTTCTGGAGGCCGAACATCTCGGCCTTCTCGCCTGGCTCCTCGTGGTCGTACCCGAGGAGGTGGAGGACGCCGTGCACGGTGAGGAGTTGCAGCTCGGCGTCCATGGAGTGCCTGGTCGGCGCGTCGGCGCCCTGGGTGCGCGCCACCTCGGGGCACAGGACGACATCGCCGAGGAGTCCCTGCACGGGCTCCTCGTCGTCCTTCGCGGGGGGGCGCAGCTCGTCCATCGGGAAGGACATCACGTCGGTGGGTCCTGGCAGCTCCATCCACTGGAGGTGGAGCTGCTCCATGGCCTCCGCGTCGACCGCGATGACGGAGAGCTCCGACAGCGGGTGGATGCGCATCCGGGCCAGGGTGTAGCGCGCGATGTCGAGCAGGGCCTGTGCGTCGATGTCCAGGCCGGACTCGTTGTTGACCTCGATCGCCATGGTGGTGGGCGGCTACTTTCCGGTCCTGTCGGTTCTGTCTGTCCTGGCCGGCCTGTCCGGCCCGGCTGCCCGGCCGGACTCCTCGGCGCGGTCGAAGCGGTCGTACGCGTCCACGATGCGGCCGACCAGCTTGTGGCGGACGACGTCCTGGCTGGTGAGGCGCGAGAAGTGGACGTCGTCCACGCCGTCGAGGATGTCCTGGACCTGGCGCAGGCCGCTCTTCGTGCTGCCCGGGAGATCGACCTGGGTGACGTCGCCGGTGATGACGATCTTGGACTCGAAGCCGAGGCGGGTGAGGAACATCTTCATCTGCTCGGGGTTCGTGTTCTGCGCCTCGTCCAGGATGATGAACGCGTCGTTGAGCGTCCGGCCGCGCATGTACGCCAGCGGCGCGACCTCGATGGTCCCGGCGCTGAGGAGGCGCGGGATGGAGTCGGGGTCGAGCATGTCGTGCAGGGCGTCGTACAGGGGGCGCAGGTACGGGTCGATCTTCTCGTAGAGCGTGCCCGGCAGGAAGCCGAGGCGCTCGCCAGCCTCCACGGCGGGGCGGGTGAGGATGATCCGGTTGACGCGCTTGGACTGGAGCGCCTGCACGGCCTTGGCCATGGCGAGGTAGGTCTTGCCGGTGCCCGCCGGGCCGATGCCGAAGACGATGGTGTGCGTGTCGATGGCGTCGACGTACCGCTTCTGGTTGAGCGTCTTGGGGCGGATGGTCTTGCCGCGGTTGGACAGGATGTTCTGCGTCAGCACCTGCGCGGGGCTGGTGCCCTCGGCGCCGCGGAGCATCGCGATGGAGCGTTCTACGGCGTCCTCGGTGAGCGGCTGGCCGGTCCGCAGGACGAGCATCATCTCGTCGAACAGACGCTGGACCAGGGCGACTTCCGCCTGGTCGCCGGTGGCGCGGATCTCGTTGCCACGGACGTGGATGTCGGTGGCGGGGAAGGCTTCCTCGATGACGCGCAGCAGCGCGTCGCCCGAGCCCAGGACCGTGACCATGGGGTGCTTGGCGGGGACGGTGAACCGGGCGGTCGCCTCGGCGGCGCCGGCCGCCGGCTGGTGTGTGGGTGTCTGCGTCATGGGTGGCCGCGGGACCGGCCTGCTCATCCCTCTCTGCACTGGTCTGCACGAACTGCGCCGGATGTGCCCGGCGCCGGAGCGCCGGGGGCCTCCAGGGTACGACGCGGGGCCCGTGGTGCCACAGGGAAAATACTCACGAAAGCCTTACGGAGGGCGATCGCACCTGCTCCCCGCGGCCTTGACACGCCGGGCGGGCGCGCCGTCCCCCTGGTCACTTCCGTCTCACCCCCGGAAGCCGAGCGTCGGGACGGCCCTGCGGCGCGGCCAGCCGGGCGCGGGTCCCGGCAGCAGGTCGGCGAGGAAGGCGTAGCGCCGCAGTTCGCGGTCGTAGCCGTCGGCGCCGGGGGGCGACGAGCACACGTAGCGCCACCAGGCCGCGACCTCGCGCCAGCCGGGCGCCGACAGCGAGCCGCCGAACTCCTGGACGGACAGCGCCGCCGTCAGCCCGGCGAGCGCGAGCCGGTCGGCGAGCGGCCAGCCGGCGAGCGTCCCGGCGACGAACCCGGCGGTGAACACGTCCCCGGCGCCGGTCGTGTCCAGCGCCTCCACGACGATCCCGGGCACCTCGGCGGTCTCGCCGGTCCTGCCGTCCGCCGCGTAGGCGCCGTCGGCGCCCATGGTGACGACGGCGAGCGGCACGGCCTCGGTCAGCGCCCGCGCGGCGGCGCGCGGGCAGTCGGTGCGGGTGTAGCGCATGGCCTCGGCGGCGTTGGGGAGGAACGCCTCGCAGTGCGCCAGGTCGGGGAGCGCGGCGAGGTCCCAGGAGCCGGTGTCGTCCCAGCCGACGTCGGCGAAGACCAGCGCGCCGCCGCGCGCGGCCCGCGCGATCCACTCCTGGGGGTGCCCCGGCCGCAGGGAGGCGACGCACGAGCGCGCGCCGGGCGCGGCCCCGGGGCCGTAGGGCGGGGTGTCCCAGCCGGACGGCGCGTCGTGGCCGTGCGTGACCATGGTGCGTTCGCCCTCGTAGGCCATGGAGACGGTGACCGGCGAGTGCCAGCCGGGCACCATGCGGGAGCGCGACAGGTCGATGCCCTCGCCGCGCTCCAGGGTCTCCCAGCAGTACTCGCCGTACTTGTCGTCGCCGAACGCGGCGGCGAGCGACGTACGCAGGCCGAGGCGCGCGAGGGCCGCCGCCATGTTGGCCACGCCGCCGGGGCTCGACCCCATGCCGCTGGCCCAGGTCTCGCCGCCGCGCACGGGGGCGGTGCGCAGGCCGGTGAAGACGATGTCGAGGAAGACCGTCCCGGTGAGGAAGACGTCGACGGCGGGCGCGTCCGGGGTGCGCAGGGCGGCCAGCGGGTCGAAGCCCGCGCAGGGCCGCGGGGTGTGCATGTGGTCGAGGCCCGCGTACGGGCCGGGGTTCCCGTCGGTCATGCCGTGCTCCCGGTCATGCTGTGCGTCCGGTCATGCTGTGCTCCCGATCATGGTCGGCCCTCTCTCCTACGGTACGTTCCGGCCCATGAGGCTCACGATCATCGGCGGCGGAGGCTTCCGCGTACCCCTGGTATACCGGGCGCTACTGACACAGACGGCCACCGGCGACGCGCGCTGCACCGAGGTGACGCTCCACGACACCGACCCGCTGCGTGCCCGCGTCATCGCGTCCGTCCTGGCGCGGCAGGCGGAGGAGGCGGCGGAGGCGGGCCTGCCGGACGCCCCGTCCGTGCGGGTCGCGGAGGACCTCGACGACGCGCTGCGTGGCACGGACTTCGTGTTCAGCGCCCTGCGCGCCGGGGGCACGGCGGGCCGGGTCGGGGACGAACGGGCGCCGCTGGCCGAGGGCGTCCTCGGCCAGGAGACGGTGGGCGCGGGCGGGGTGCTGTACGGGCTGCGCACCATCCCGGCGGCCCTGCGCCTGGCGGATCGCGTGCTGGCGGTGGCGCCGGAGGCGTGGGTCGTGAACTTCACCAATCCGGCGGGCATGGTGACGGAGGCGATGGCGACGCGGCTGGGGCACCGCGTCATCGGCATCTGCGACTCGCCGGTGGGCCTGGTGCGCCGGGCGGCCCGCGCGGCGGGCGCCGATCCGGACGAGGTCGGGTTCAGCTACGTCGGGCTGAACCACCTGGGCTGGCTGCTGACGCTCACCCACAAGGGGCGTGACCTGCTGCCCGGCTTGTTGGCGGACGACGCGGCGCTCGCGTCGTTCGAGGAGGGCAGGCTGTTCGGCGCGCGCTGGCTGCGTGCGCTGGGCGCGCTGCCGAACGAGTACCTCCACTACTACTACTACGCGCGGGAGACGCGGGCGGCGGCGCTCGCGGCCGACCGGACGCGGGGCGAGTTCCTGCACCGGCAGCAGAGCGCGTTCTTCGCGGAGGCGGCGCGCGACCCGGCGGGCGCGCCGGCCCTGTGGGAGCGGATCCGCCGCGAACGGGAGGAGACGTACGGCGCCGAGGCCCGCGCGGCGGGCGGCGACGACCGGCCGCGTGACGCCGAGGACCTGGCGGGCGGGGGGTACGAGCACGTGGCGCTCGCCCTGATGCGCGCCATCGCCGGGGACCGGCGCACGCGCCTGATCCTGAACGTCCGCAACAACGGCACCGTCCCCGAACTGCCGGGCCACGCCATCGTCGAGACGGTCTGCGACGTGGACGGACTCGGCGCCCACCCGGTCCCGACCGTCACGCCGGGGCTGGCCGAGACGGGGCTGATGCTCCAGGTGAAGGCGGTGGAGCGGGCGACGATCGAGGCGGCCGTGACGGGCTCGCGCGCCGCCGCGCTGCGGGCGCTCGCGCTGCATCCGCTGGTGGACTCGGCCGACGCGGCTGCCCGCGTCCTGGACCGCGCGGGGGCGCTGCCGCCGCCCGCCTGAGCAGCGCCCGCAATCCATGAGTGTGCAAATAATGCTGTCACATGTATGCTCCCCCTAGCCCCAGCGGGACACGGGAGGTGACGCATGGCCCACGCCGACAGCGACCGCTGGACACGCCTGATCATGCTGCACAGCCGTGTCGAACAGCGCCTCGCCGAGGCGCTGCACCGCGACTCCGCGCTGGGCCTGTCCGAGTTCCGCGCCCTGTGCCACCTGGCCGCCTCCTCCGACGGCGAGCTGCGCATGCAGGAGGTCGCCGACCTCGTGGGGCTGAACCAGAGCACGGTCTCCCGGCTCGCGGGCAGACTCGAACGGGCCGGACTCGCCGAGCGCTGCCACTGCGCCGGCGACCGGCGCGGGGTCTATCTCGGGATCACCGACACGGGGCGCGAACGCCAGGCGCGGGCGCTCCCCGTCTACGAGGCCACCCTCTCCGGCGCCCTGGACGAGGCCGCCGCCTCCACCGACCGGGAGCTGGCGGCCCTGACAAGGCGCCTCCGCCTCCCCACCTGACACCGCTCCCCCGGCCACCCCGTTCATCCCTCACCCCTCGATATATGCATGCCCCTGCATTGCAGGTACATGCATTTCCGTCCAGAAGAGCACCCACAGAGAAACAAGGAACCCCGCCATGGAATCCCCCCTGCTGCGCCCCCACCGCACCCCCGCCCTGCACCTCCCCAACCGCGTCGCCATGGCCCCCATGACCCGCTCCCGCGCCGACGACGCCACCGGCACCCCCACCCCCCTCATGGCGGAGTACTACGCCCAGCGCGCCAGTGCCGGGCTCGTCGTCACCGAGGGCATCTGGCCGCACCGCCTCGGCAAGGGCGGCCCGAGCGTCCCCGGCCTGACCGGGCCCGAGCACGTCGCGGGCTGGCGCCGCGTGACCGGCGCGGTCCACGCGGCGGGCGGCCGGGTCTTCGCGCAGCTGTGGCACGTCGGCAGGGTCAGCCACCCGGAGATACTCGGCGGCGAGCAGCCGGTCGCCCCCTCCGCCGTGCCCGTCCCCGAGGGGCTGATCCACACCGCCTCCGGGAAGCGGGAGTACGTGGTCCCGCGCGCGCTGTCGGCGGCGGAGATCGCGGAGATCGTCACCGCGCACGCGGCCGCCGCCCGGCACGCGGTGGAGGCGGGCTTCGACGGGGTCGAGATCAGCGCCGCGTACGGTTACCTCGGCTCACAGTTCCTCTCCGACAGCGCCAACCTCCGCACCGACGCGTACGCCGACCGCGTGCGTTTCGCCGTGGAGGTGACGGAGGCCGTCGCCGCCGCGATCGGGCCGGAGCGCACCGCGCTGCGCGTCTCCCCCGGCAACGGCGACCTCGGCGCCGTCGAGTCCGATCCCGCCGCCCGTTACCGTCGCCTCCTCGGCGCCCTGGACGGCCTGGGCCTCGCGTACCTGCACGTGGTGGAGTCCGGGGCGTACCCCGCCCTCGCGGACCTGCGTCCCCGCTGGAGCGGCACCCTGGTGGCGACGTACGACGGCGGCGCGGAGCCCGGCGGCGTGCGGCGTGCCGAGGAGGCGGTGCGGGCGGGCCTCGCGGACGTGTACGCCTTCGGGAGACTCTTCCTCGCGAACCCGGACCTGCCCCGCCGGATCGCGGAGGGGGCGCCGCTGAACCCGCAGCGCGGCAGCGGCCTGTACGGGGGTGGCGCGGAGGGTTACACCGACTTCCCGCGTCTGGGTGAGGCCGTACGCGTGACGGCGGGGGCCGGCTCCTGAAGCCCTGCGCACAGCCCCACGGCACCCACGGGGCCCGGAGGGACCCCATGAAACCCATAAGAGGGGAAGGGCCGGACAGGGAAAGCACGAGGCGCGTGACGGCATCCCGGCGGGGTGCCGCCGCGCGGCGCTCGGGGGGTCCCGGTTCTCAACACAGCGTGGTGCGCGGCGATGCGGACCGTGGCCGCCGTCAACTCCCCGACCCCCTGTCGCCGTTGCGCAGCGTAGTGGTCACCGATCCGCAGCGTGAGCCCGGAGAGGGCCCGGAGTGAGGCCCGGCACAGGGACCTTCGTCATCTACGAAGCGCGACCGTAGCCCCCACCGGTGCGCCGCTCCGGATGTGGTGCGGGCCCCGGGGAGACGCCGCGCGGCGGGTGGAACCTCCTACGAGGCGGGGTCGTATCGCACTGCTTTGCGGCACTTCGGCGCCAGTCTCCACACTGGGCCACGTCGCACGATGCGGCCCCCCTTCTCTCCCCCTCCGCCCGGTTCGCGGGCACCGCCCCATGAGGAACGAGGTAGACACCATGACCGCCACCAACGGCACCCTCCGCATCACCCGCAAGGGCACCCTGGCGGGCATCCTGGCCACCGGCGCCGCCCTGACCGCCACCCTCGCCCCCCACGCCAGCGCGGACGAAGCCACCACGCAGCACATCACGAAGACCGCCGAACAGACCGCCTCCCCCACCGCCTTCACCCCGACCGACCGCGCGCAGGCCGAGACCGCGCCCACGCACAGCGGCGACACGGACAGCGACAGCGGTGCCGACACGGCCAAGCCCGACAAGCCCAAGACCGACGACAAGCCTGTCGCCGACGCGCAGCCCGAGCGTGCTCCGGCCGAGGACCCGGGCCGCGGCGCCCACTTCCGCGCCGACGGCAGTGTGATCCCGATCCCGCGTGAGGACCAGCCGAAGGCGAAGCCCGCCTCCGCGCAGGACATCGACAAGTGGATCAAGGAAGCCCTGGACGTCATGGAGGACAACGGCATCCCCGGCTCCTACGAAGGCATCCACCGCAACCTGATGCGCGAGTCCAGCGGTGACCCCCTGACGATCAACCTGTGGGACACCAACGCGCACAAGAACATCCCCTCCAAGGGCCTGCTCCAGGTCATCGAGCCGACGTTCGAGCAGTACCACGTGGACGGCACCAGCGAGAACATCTACGACCCGGTCGCGAACATAGCCGCCGCCTGCAACTACGCCGCCGACCGCTACGGCTCCATGGACAACGTCAACAGCGCGTACTGACCAGACAGAACCACAGAAAACCCCAACAGCACCAACCACCACGGCGCCCGCATCCCCACCCGGGATGCGGGCGCCGCCCCGTACCCACACGACACACGCGGAACGCGACCTCCCGCCCCGTACAGGACATATGCCGCACCATGCCAGCGGAACCGCTTCCCGGACTCGACGAAGGAACCGCCGTGGCGTCACTCGACCACTACCGCACCCTGGGCCGCACCGGTCTGCGCGTGAGCCCGCTCGCCCTGGGGACCATGACGTTCGGCGACCCCAGCTGGGGCGCCGACGACGAGACGTCGGCCGCCATCATCGACCGCTACCTGGACGGAGGCGGCAACTTCCTGGACTCCGCCAACGGCTACACCGAGGGCCGCTCCGAACGGGTCGTCGGCGAGTACCTGCGCGCCCACCCGGGGCTGCGGGACCGCCTCGTCATCGCGACCAAGTTCGCCGGGAACATGCACCCGGGCGACCCCAACGGCGGCGGCGCGGGCCGCAAGGCGATCCTGCACCAGGTCCACGCCTCCCTGGAACGGCTCGGCACCGACTACATCGACCTGTACTGGCAGCACAACTGGGACCGCCACACCCCGCTGGAGGAGACCGCCGCCACGCTGGACGACCTGGTGCGCGCGGGCAAGGTGCGGTACGTCGGCCTGTCCGACACCCCGGCCTGGGCGGTGACGAGGGCGGCGACGATCGCCGAGTTCCGCGGCTGGGCGCCGGTGGCGGCCATCCAGGTGGAGTACTCGCTGCTGCGCCGCACGGTGGAGGGCGAACTGTTCGGCGCCGCGCGGGAGCTGGGCCTGGGCGTCACGCCGTGGAGCCCGCTCGCGTCCGGTGTGCTGTCGGGCAAGTACAGCCGGGAGAACCCGGAGCCGTCCGGTTCCGGGCGCGGCGCGATGGCCGCCGCCCACCTGACCGACCGCACCTTCGACGTGCTGGACGCGCTCCAGCGCGTCAGCTCGCGTCTCGGCACGACGGTGGCCGCCGTGTCGCTGGCCTGGGTGCGGCAGCAGGAGCCCGTCACCTCCACGATCATCGGGGCACGCCGCGTGGACCAGCTGGAGTCGAACCTGGCCTCCCTCGACGTGACGATCCCCGACGAGGACCTGGCGGAACTCGACGGCCTCACCGCCCCGGACCTGGACTTCCCCGCCGCCTTCCTGAAGCAGGTGGCCGTCAACTGGCAGCAGGGCGGCACGACGGTCAACGGCGTACCGTCCGAGACCTTCAGCCGGGGCTGACGGACGCCCGTCAGTCGTCGTCCACGTCGACGCCGTAGCCGCGCGCCAGGTCGGCGAGACCGTGGTCGTACCCCTGGCCCACCACGCGCAGCCGCCACACCGGGCCCCGGCGGTACACCTCGGCGAGCACGAGGGTGCGTTCCGTGGTCGCCGCGTCGAGCGTGGCACGGATCAGCGGCGCGGCGCTCGTGCCGGGGCCCGCGGTCGTCTCGACGGCGCCGACCCCGCCGAACGTGGCCGCGCCGTCGATCGCGGCGGCCACCACGACCTTGCGGGCGGACGGGGGCAGCGTCGCCAGGCTGACGCTCACCGTCTGCTCCGTCGGACCGTCGCTGAGGAGCCGGACCGTGCCACCGGGGTTCTCGGGGGCGCCGTAGAAGACGAAGTCCTCGTCGAACAGCACCTGCTCGTCCTCGTCCAGCACGAAGGCCACGACGTCCACCTCGCACGCCGTCCGCTGCGCCCAGGTCGCCGTGACCGTCCACCGGGTGTCGGGGGTGCGGACGTCCGGCAGGTCGATCACACCGCCGCGCGGAAGCACCCGCGGCGCTGCGGGGCGTTGCCGGGCGGCGGTGGGTCCGGCCGGGGCGGGCGCGTCCAGCCAGGACGGGTCGTGGACGGGGAGGCCGAGAGCGGTGATCCGGCGCATGCGGCGCGCGGTGTCGCCACCGGGGAGGAGGACGACATCGGTCACCCCGGCGGACAGGTTGATCGCCGCCGCGCCACCGAGTCCGGCGATCCTGGCGCGGGCGGCCGCCGCCTGGGCGTGGTCACCGCCGACGACGAGGACGCGTCGGCCGGCCAGCGGGGCCCGCGCGGTGGCCGCGGGCACGGGTGCTCCGTCTCCCTGCGCGGGAATGACCGCGCCTGCCGGTGCTGCCGGTGCTGCCGGTGCTGCCGGTGCTGCCGGTGCTGCCGGTGCTGCCGGTGCTGCCGGTGCTGCCGGTGCTGCCGGTGCTGCCGGGGGGAGCGTGCCGCCGGTGCGGGCCGCCGCTGGTGCCTTCGCGTGCGGTTCTCCGGGGTGAACTTCGGCCAGCAGCCGCAGGTACGTCGCCTCATCGATGACGGGTACGCCGCTCTCCCGCGCGCGAACGGTCTTGGCGGACGCGCCGGCCGGCTCGTTGGTCACCAGGACGCTGGTGTGCCGGCTGACCGAGTTCATCACGTTCAGCCCGGCGGCGACGGACCTGCCGACCAGCTCCGCGCGGGACATGCCGGTCCCTCCGCTGATCGCGACCTTCATGCCCTGGACCAGCGGCGCCCCCGGCGCCAGCGGACCCGGGCAGCGATAGGCGCAGGGCGTCTTGGGAGGCTGCGGCACCCACTGCGCGTCCTGCCTCGGCGGGCAGGCGACGAACGGCAGCGGCACGTCGAGGCGTGCGGCTTCCCCGAGCGAAGCCCGCAGCACCCCGGCGAGTACGCGGGTGTCGTCCAGGGCGTCGTGCGCCTTGTGCTGCGGGACGCCGTAATGGGCGGCCAGCGTGCCGAGCCGCAGGTCGTCCGTGGGGGGATCGACCCGCCGGTTCAGCGCGAGTGTGCACAGGCGCCGCTGCACGGGCAGCCACCTGCGGACCCGCGCGAACTCGTGCGCGAGGAAGTCGTAGTCGAACTGGGCGTTGTGCGCGACGAGGACGCGCCCTTCCAGCATCCCCCCGACCCGCTCGGCGACCTGGTCGAACGTGGGCGCGCCCAGGAGCCGTTCCGCCGTCAGCCCGTGGATGTGGACGGGGCCGGGATCGCAGCCGGGGTCGAGCAGTGTCGAGAACTCGCCGGTCTGCGTGCCGTCCGGTCCGAGCGTCACGACCGCGAGGGACAGCACCCTGTCGCGGCGTGCGATCAATCCGGAGGTCTCCACGTCGACCAGCGCCCAGTCATGGGCGTGATCCGTGGCGCGGAAGTGACTGAGGAGAGGAGCGGCGAGCGGCATTCGCCAAGGATGGGCCACCGTCCCTGGCGCCTCAACCCGCTGGGAGAATCGTCCCGATGAGTCCCGGCGCCGCCCCGCCGCATGTGTCAGGTGGTCCTGCGGCGGGGGACGGGGACGCGCATCAGGTCTTCGGCGACGGTCAGTTCGCCCTCGTAGCCCGCTTCGCGCGCTTCGCGGGTGAAGGCCCCGGGGTCGGTGTAGCGCTGGGAGAAGTGCGTCAGGACGAGGTGGCGTACGCCCGCGTCGGCCGCGACGCGGGCCGCCTGCGCGGCGGTCAGGTGCCCGTACTCGTGGGCGAGGGCGGCGTCCGCGTCAAGGAAGGTGGACTCGATCACGAGCATGTCGCAGCCCTCGGCGAGCGCGTACACGCCGTCGCACAGCCGTGTGTCCATCACGAAGGCGAAGCGTTGTCCGCGCCTGGTCTCGCTGACCTCGGCCAGCGTGACGCCGCGCAGGCGGCCGTCACGCTGGAGGCGTCCCACGTCGGGGCCGGTGACGCCGCGCTCAGCGAGCCGGCCGGGCAGCATGCGGACGCCGTCCGGCTCGGTGAGGCGGTAGCCGAAGCAGTCCACGGGGTGGGACAGGCGGTGGGCGGTGAGGGTGAACGGGGCGGTGTCGCCGGTCAGTTCGCCGTCGCCCGCAACGGGGCGCGGCTCGATGCGGGCCGTCTCGTGGTAGGAGGTGGAGTACCTGAGGCGCTCGAAGTACCGCTCGCCGCTTGCCGGGTAGTGGGCGTGCACCGGGTGCGGCACCTTGTCGAGGCTGATCCGCTGGAGGACGCCGGAGAGGCCGAGCGAGTGGTCGCCGTGGAAGTGGGTGACGCAGATGCGGGTGAGGGAGTGCGCGGTGACCCCGGCGAGCGTCATCTGCCGCTGGGTGCCCTCGCCGGGGTCGAAGAGGATCGTCTCGTCGTCCCAGCGCAGGGCGTAACCGTTGTGATTGCGGTGGCGCGTGGGGACTTGGCTCGCGGTGCCCAGGACAATCAGCTCACGGGGAGACACTTCGCCCCTTTCCCTTTGCTCATGGATACATCTCATGCATAGTGCTCCTGCGCCGCGTCCGGATGATCCGCCACGTGCCGCTCGCATCCCTCCGTTTCTCCGCGAAAGGCTTTCCATGGGCTTCCTCAAGCGCCTCGCTCTCGCTGTCTCCGGCGCCGCCCTCCTCGCCACAGGCCTCGGCACGTCCCCCGCGTCCGCCCTTCCCAGTTCCGTCTGCATGACGGTGTACAACGGGACCGGCTCCGACCTCGGCGAGGGGTGTTTCTTCCACCACGGCGACATCTTCACCGTCGAGGACCACAGGGCGGACGGCGCGCGGGTGGTCGCCGAGTGGCACACGGACTACGACCGCAGCGGCGAGTGCCACAACGCCTACGGGGCCAACGACCGCACCGTCACCTGCAACTACAACATGAAGGAAACGGGGGTCGTGTCCTTCTCCGTCTGTGTGCAGAAGGGTGCCACGGGCCAGCCCATCACCTGTAGCCCGCACGCCTATGTGTCCATAGGCAACGGCGCGAGACTCTGACGGCCCGGCCCCCGGGTGTCACCCGGGAGGCCACTCCAGGCCGCGTCCGCCGAGGATGTGCGCGTGCGTGTGGAAGACGGTCTGGCCCGCGCCGCTGCCGGTGTTGAAGACGATCCGGTACCCGGAGTCGAGCACCTTGTCGTCCATGGCCACCTGGTGTGCCTCGCGCACGACGTCCGCCAGGATCGCGGGCGACGCGGCGGCCAGCGCCGCGGCGTCCGGGTAGTGCGCCCGGGGGATCACCAGGACGTGCGTGGGCGCCTGGGGGTTGATGTCGCGGAAGGCGACGGTGGTGTCCGTCTCCCGGACGATCGTGGCCGGGACGTCTCCGGCGACGATCTTGCAGAACAGGCAGTCGGCCTGCGGCTCTCCCGGCATGGCGTTCGTGCTCTCCTCGGGCGTCGGGTCCGTTGCGCTACGCCCGGGATGCTACCGCCCCGGCCCCGCACTCCCGCCCGCGCACGCGGATCACCGCCCGTCACCCCACGCGTTCCTCCTCCCACCCCGGCCCGGCCGCGCGACGTACCCGGAGGACGTCGCTGGAGTGCCCGATGGCGTAGCCGCCGCCCGGCTGTGCGTGCCGGCTCCTGAGGTACTCCGCCAGTTCCTCCCGGTCCGGCCGTTTCTCCATGACGGCGAGCTGCGGCACGTTCAGCATGAACTCGGCGACCGCGAGCGCCGTCTCCTCCTCGGCGGCCCGGTAGGTCGCGGGCAGCTTGTCGCGGGTGAGGTCGCCCACGATCCCCTCGCCGGACGCGGCCAGTTCCTCCGCGAGGACGGCGAGGTCCATGCGCACGCCGGTGAAGTGCCGCACCATGCTCATGCAGTCGTCGTCCGGGTCCTGGAGCATGATGACCAGTTCACGCCCCGGTCTGACCCAGCCGAGCAGCCGCAGCACGGTCTCGCGCCACTCCTGCGGCGGCACGTAGTAGAGGACGTGCGAGAGGAGCGCGAAGTCGGCCCGCAGGTCGAGCCCCGCCCGAAGGAAGGGATCGGTCACGATCACGGCGGCCGGGCAGACCTCCCGTAGCCGCGCCCGCAGGTGCTCCCCCGGCTCGATCGCGACGGTCGCCCCGAAGTACGGCGCCAGGTGACGCGTCGTCACCCCCTCGCCCGCACCGGCGTCCACCCATACGCCCCGCTCGGGCAGCGCGGTCACGATGTCCGTCAGGTACGGGTGCACCGACGCCTTCTCGTCCGTCCCGGCGAGGAACGCCTCGAAGACCCGCCGGTACGCCTCCTCCTCCACGCCGATGACCCGCACCGGTCCCGTGAAGTCGCCCATCTCCCTGCCCCCTTCGCCCCCGCCACGCTCCGCGTTCACATGGCTACGCCAAGCTAACACTGCGTCACGGCCACCACCAGAGGCGCACGGAGTGCACAAGGGTCGCTCGGGGCGCATCCACCACACGACGGCGCACGCCCCCTCACCCGGGAAACCCGTCGGCCCCCTGCCCTCGGGTCGCTTCGCACCCGGCCTCTCCATAGTCCGAACGCGTGACCGAAAGAGGAGCGGGAACGTCCATGCGCCGGAAGTGATCGCCCGGGGACGCGACGGCGTGCCGGACACCGGGATGGTCTCGCCACCATGGACCTCGAAGTCGGCGCCGGCGGCCCGGCCGAGCGCGGCGGCGAGGGTGGTGGCCGCCGTGGCGGCGAGCGTGGCGAGGAAACCGGTGCCGGCGAGGCGGCGGAGCCGGTGGGGGTGGCCGGTGCGGTCGGCGCCCGGGTGGGTCACGACGGCCGTTTCCTTCGTGCTGTCCATGCCGTTCCCTTCCGTATGCGGTGAAGGCCTGGCTTCCGGGCGGAGTGACGAACCCGCACTTCGGGCGTGTGACAGTCGGGTCGCGCCGGGCGCGGACGCCGGTGCCGCGGAGCCGGAACGCGGTTCCTCCGCGATCACGGCGATGCGTGCGCCGGCGCGCAGCGCGAGCGTTCGTACCGGGTTCACTCGGTGCCGTCGGCCGGCAGGCGCTCCGGGAGTCCGAGCCGCGGGAACCGATCGTCGTGGAACGTGGTGATCTCGGTGATCGTCCCGCCGGTGACGCGCAGGACGTCGATCGTCAGCGGCAGGTACGCGCCCTCGGACTGCCGCCAGAGGTAGAAGGCCAGGGCGGGCTGCCGGTTCACCGAGGTGGGAACGGCGCGCAGGCCGGTCATGCCCTCGAAGCCGCTCTCGGTCAGGAACGTCACCACCGCGTCGCGGCCGACGTACAGGCCGGGCGCGGGCGGCATCGAGAAACGGACGTCGTCCCGCAGCATCGCGGCGAGCGCCCTGACGTCCGTGGCCACGCTGGCCTCGGCGTAGCGGCGCACCAGCTCACGCAGGGTGGCGTCCTCCTCCCCGCCGGTCCAGTCCTGCCGCTCCGCGGGCAGGTGCTCCCGCATCCCGGCCCGTGCGCGCTGCAACGCGCTGTTCACGGAGTTGACGGAGTCGCCGAGGAGTTCCGCGACGCCCTTCGCCGGCCAGCCGAGCACGTCCCGCAGGATCAGCGCGGCCCGCGGACGCGGCGCGAGGTGCTGGACCGCAACCAGGTACGCCAGCTCGATCGTCTCCCGCGCGACGGCGACGGTCTCCGGCTCGTCCGCGTCACCCGCGGGCAGTTCGTCGAGCAGCCGGTCCGGGTAGGGCTGTAGCCACCGCGCCTCGCCGCCGGTCGCGGGTTCGGGGCGGCGCGTGGCGAGCAGATCCAGGCAGGCGTTGGTGGCGATGCGGTAGAGCCAGGCCCGGAACGTCGACCGCCCCTGGAAGGTCTCCCGCCGCCGCCAGGCACGCAGGAACGTCTCCTGCACGGTGTCCTCGGCGTCCTCGAACGACCCGAGCATCCGGTAGCAGTGGACGTGCAGCTCCCGCCGGTGCCGCTCGGCCAGCCCCGAGAACTCGGACTCGTCGGCCTCTCCCGGATTGCGCGCGCCCGGCCCGCTCGTACCCAGCTCCTCAGTCATCGTGTCCGCCCTCATCACGTCATCCCTCCGTCCCGCCCTGTCCGGTCATACATATGACGGACGGGGTCGCGAAAACTCATCACCGGGATCGGTCGATGTCCGGAACGCTGTCCGTCACCTGGCCGAGTCGAGGCGCGAGTCGATCGTGGCGGACACCGACGACGGGTTCGCCGCCGCGCGAGCCCAGCAGAGCACCGACCTGTCCGGTGTCCTGCCCCGCCGGCCGGCGAAGGCCGCCGCCACCGATCCCGGAGAGCTGTCAGCGGACGGTGCTCACGGGGTTGTCCGGGCGTTCTCCAGCAGGTCGGCCGCCTGGGTGCGGCCGAGTTCACGGGCGATGGTCAGGGGCGTATGTGATCTGACCGGGCGGCGCAGGCGCGTCGGGTGTTCCATGTGCGCGTCGGGGTCGCCGCCGGCCTCCACGAGGAGCCGGACGGCCGCGAGCGCGTCCGGGCCCTCGGCGGTGACCGCTTCGTGGAGCGGTGTGCGGCCGTGCTCGTCGGGCGCGCTGGGGTCCGCGCCCGTGGCGAGGAGCGCCTCGATGACGTCCGGCGCGATGTCCGGCGCGGACTTGACGCGGAGGCGCGGGGTGAGAGCCAGGTGCAGCGGGGTGGTTCCGGCGCTCACGTCCCCGAAGCCGGGGCAGTGCCGTTGCGGGTGCCGATAGGTCCAGGGAATCCTGTAGGTCTCGCGGAGGGCCGCGCCAGGGTCGGCGCCGGCTTCGGCCAGAGCGCGCACGACAGCGGCGGAACGCCCGATGACGGCCAGGTGCATGGGGGTGAGCCCCGAGGCGTTCAGCGGCCCGAGCGCCGGTGTCCCGGCCAGGGCCTCCCGGACGGCCGCGATGTCCCCGAGCGCGCAGGCTCGCGGGAAGAGGTCCGCCGCGGACGGCGGTGGCACGGCCTCCAGCTCCCCGAGCATCCGCGACAGGGGATCGGGGTCGGGGATTCCCTCCTCTTCATCCCAGTCGTGATCGATGACGTGGACCGGGGGGTCGCCCGTCCCGGCCTCGTCGAGGTCCACCAGCCAGTAGAACTGGGTGCTGGTCATGGCGATGAAAAGCCACGCCCGCCCCCGTGGCCCGTCCTCTTCCTCGATTTCGAGCGGCATCGGGTACTCGATCGTCCCGATGCCGTCCTCGTCGAGGAGGACATGGGCGTCGGGCCAGTCGGTCGAGAGCAGGGCCTGGATGTCGGCCGGGAGCAGCCGTTCGCCGATCGGCGTCGTGACGGTCCACCCGTCGCGTGGGGCGAAGTCGTCGGGCACTGTGCCTCGCAGGCGTTCCAGTTCGCGCAGAACCTCCGGACGCAGCACTCCGGCCGGGCCCGGGGGTGTCGTGTCGTTCACGGGCACTTCCCTTGCAGTGGTGGCCCAGGCTTCCTGCGGTCCCGGGCCGGAACACAGGGCGCCCATTCAACCAGCAGGCCCGCGCGGACAGCGCTGCCGGTCACGGGCCAGGAGGGCGGCCATACGCGCCACTTCCGCCCCCGCCGCCACGGCCGGTGTCCGCCTGTACGGCACACGCACGTTCCCGCACCATTGCCCAGTGCACTGTGCCGGTCGGGGGCTCGGAGGGGAACATGGTGTATCGCATCCATTTCACAGTCGAGGACCTGGCGCGCACCCCCCTCGGCGTGGCCGTCCTCAACGCCCCCTCCCGCCCCCGGACCGCTGACGCGGAACGGCCCTGCCTCCCTTGGGGGGAGGAGGCGGGGCCGTGTCCGGGTCCGCCGCGTGTCAGGCGCAGGCGGAGAAGGTGGCTTCGGTGTACCAGAGGGTCCGCAGGTCGTTGCCGACGTACATCCCCCAACGCCCGTCGTCGGTGCGGGTGAAGGTGACGTACCGGCCGGACGCCCTGCCCTCGTAGGAGATCCGGTTCCCCGATCCCGGTGTCCCGGAGAGCTGCCCGCTGGCGCGGGCCAGGGTGTCCGACCCGACGATGCCGTCGCTGGCCGTGCCGTGGTCGGCCTGCCACGTCCTGGTGGCGGCGGCGGTCGCCGGGCCGAACCGGCAGTCGATGGCGGCGGTGGAGGACAACTGCCCGTCGGCCCACAGGATCGCCTGCCACATGGCGGCGACGTTGCTGTGCGCGTACGACGACTGCGAGATGGGGCCCTCGTCGTTCCAGTCGTCCCAGGCGACGCCGGTGCCGTGTACGACACCGCCGCTCGCGTTCGCCGAGGCGGGTGTGGCGGAGACGGCCACGCTCCCGCCGAGGGCCAGGGCCACCGCCGCGGCGGCTGCTTTCGTGCGAAGCGACATCCTCTGTCTTCCCTCCGTCGTCCATCGGGTCCCACGGGCCGACCGGCTCCCCCCTGCGCGGCCGGCCCGCCCGTCAGATACTCCGCGCGCGACGGGTCGCCGGGCAACGACCTTCGGCCCAGGCCGAATCACCCCCGTCCGCCGCTCAGTCCCCCTGCGCCCAGGCCGCCACCGGCAGGGACAGGTAGACGCCGAAGTCCGCCAACCCCGTGGCGGCGCCGATCCGTTCGTGGAGCTGGTCCACACGCCGCTGCCGGTCGGCGGCCCGGCTCTCGTACCACTTGGAACGCACTTCGATCACCACATCGAGACCACCGCCGTCCAGCGGGCCACGCGGCCGGAACCGCAGGTCCACGTCGCCCGGTTGCAGATCCCCGTCGTACGGCTCCTCGGGACACTCCACGGCCGGTGACACCAAGTACAACAGTGCAGAACGCAGTTGAAACAGCAACGACTCATCGGCATGGGGCGCATACGTGATCTCCGCCAAGGGCATCACACCACCGTACGCAGCCCCGCCACAACGGACGTCCCGGGGCGAACGGGACGCTTCAACTCCCGCGTCCACCAAGGAGTTCCAAGGTTCACGACGCCGGGAAGTGGCGTTACTATCCGGGTTCGTATCACGCACGTACGATCGAGGAACTCATGAGCACGCGCTTGGGGCCGCTGGAACTGTCCGGCGGCCGGTGGGTCGTCGGAGATCTGAAACGGGCGGGCGGTTCCTGCTTCGTCCTCGCCGACGCGGGTCTCGAACACCGCAGACCGGGGCCGCAGGAGACCCGGACGCTGATCCCGTGGCCCCGCTTCCGGGTCCTCCACCTGCGCGCGACCCGGCGCACCTGGCTCGCCGCGCGCCCCCTGGGGATGCTGAACGGCGCGAGCGCAGCCGGTCCGGTCGGCGGCCCCGCCGCCTGCTCGATGGCGGGCCTGCTGCGCGACCCGTACGAGTACTGGACCGTGGGCTACTCCCACCACCGGCGCGAGTACGACCACAAGGACATCTACCTCGCCGGCCACCTCTTCCCCATCACCGTCAAGGCCGGGGCGGCCGACCGCCTCGGCGACCCCGAGTGGGTGGGCGACGTCGTGGCGCGGCTGACCGAGCTGCGCGGCCTGCCGTACGAGGCGGCCGGGCGGGAGGCGACCGGCATCGTCAGGGAGTACGCGACCTGCCCCGTCTGACGGGCGCGCCGGTCCGGGCCGGGGCAGGGGGGGCAGGTCGCGGGCCGGGTCAGCCGATCGCGGCGCCGTAGACGTGCTCGACGGGCATCACCATCAGGACCCGCCGGTCGGCCACCATCACCGAGCGGTACTCGTCCCAGTCGGGGTGCTCCCCGGCGGCGCGCCGGTAGTAGTCCACCAGCGCCTCGACCTCGGGCCCTTGCGGGTCGGTGCCTGGCCCGACGAGCGTGGCGGTGCCCTCGGCGGTGGCCCAGGCCATGCCGTCGGGGCGGGTGACCTCCAGGGTGGCGCGGGGGTCGCGCCGGAGGTTGGCGGTCTTGGCGCGCCCCTCGGTCATCGAGACGTAGAGGAGGTCGGACTCCGGGTCGTAGTAGGGCTGTACGGGCGACAGCTGGGGGCGGCCGTCCGCCTTGATCGTCGCGAGGACGCCCAAGCGGCCGGCGGCGAGCAGCGTACGCGGATCGAACGAAGTGGTGGTCATGTCGGCAGTCAATTCCGCACCCCGCTCCGCTTATTCCGCGGCCTGCTCCGTACGGGCGCCGGCCCGGACGTCCTTCCGTGCTCCGAGCCGCTTCCGCGAGGCGCTGGTGGCGAGCGTCCCCACAACCGAGTACTTCGCCAGCGGGTACCCGGACCCCATCGCTCCGTCGCCACCGTGACGCCCGTCAGATCTCCGGCGGGACGACGACGCGTCCCGCACGCGTGTGCAGGACGCTCCCGCCTGTCGCCGGGACGGGCCGGTCCTCCAGGTCCCGCCACGCCTCTTCCACCAGTTCGCCCAGCCTCGCGATCGTCCGCGCGTGGACGGCGCCCCTGGAACGGCTCGTTTCGAGGTGGCGGAGCCGCCACTTCCCGTCGGCCGTACGTCGGCGCGCATCGAGCGGCGGTCGCGTGGGGAGCTGGACGAGGTGTTCGAGGGCCGGCCCGCGGAGTTCGTCGCTCGGACAAGTCCGCGACGAGCCGCGGCCACTGGACGACGACCGCCCGTTCCCACAGTTCCTGCGGCAGCATGGTGGGCACGTGGTGGCCCTCGCCGACGGGGAAGTCCCGTGAAGAGCGGGCCCGTGCACCACGCCGTGCTCGCCGTCCTCGGCGGTCAGGAGCGTGCCGAACCGGTGGGCGAAGTCGAAACGCCGACTCTGTCACTCCGACAGTTCGGCCGCGCCCGCCGTCAGCACGTCGAGTGCATCCCGCCACGCGGCGTACGCCTTGCCGTGATCCGCTCCGCTCAACTCCCCGTCGGCGAAGGAGCGTCCTCGGGGTCCACGATCGCGCGCAGGGCCGCGATGTGCGCCCGGTACGCCCGACGTCCCTCCGCCGTCAGGCGGAGCCACACCCGCTGGCGCGTGTCGCGGACCGCCTTGCGCTGGCCGACGTAGCCCGCGTCCGTCAGCACGGTGACGTGCTTGCTCAACACCGACGCCGACACCCCGAGTTGCCGCTGCACGAGCCCGAACTCCGCCTCCTCCGCGGCCTCCAGCAGCGCGCAGATCCGCAGCCGGTTCGGCGCGTGGATCGTGGCGTCGAACCCTTCCAGCAGGTCGCCGCTCACGCGCCCTCCCGCCGGTGCATCCGGACGAACACCCGGTGGTAGCCGACCGACGCGGCCGCGGCGATCGCGGAGGCCGCGACCAGCCAGGCGGCCTGCCCGGTGGCGGCGAAGGCGGCGGGCGCCCCGAGCAGTACCAGCGGCAGGCCGGTGAACAGCGGGATCAGCAGCCGCCTCGGCAGCACGTCCGTCCGCAGCGCGACGCCCGTCTTCTCCTGCCATCCTTTGGCGGCCACGGCCAGGAGCGCCATGAACACGGCGGTTCCGGCCGTCATGACGACCACCCACCGCGAGTGGGGCAGCAGCCAGTCGGAGTCGTCCAGGGCGCCGCCGACGGCGAACGGCAGCCCCGCCAGGTACACCGTCAGCGTCACCGCGAACCACGTCGGCCACGGGGTGGCCGACAGCGCGGCGGTGGACGTGCTGACCTGCTCCGCCTCGGCCAGTGCCGCGCGCGCCTGCTCGGGTGTGGGACGTGCCCTGTCTGTTTCCATGCCGGAAAGACTAGCCGACACTTTCCAACCCGGCAAGAGTCGAGTTTCCCCCTCGGCAACGAAGCGCGCGTGTGCGAGTGCGTGCGCGCGTGTTCGACCCACGGGCGCAGCACTGTTGTTCTCTGTGTGCGCGTGGGATTGACGCGCCCGCGTGGGGTGCTACGTTCCGCACAGCGACACCGCCGTCACTCCACGTCCCGAACGGCCCTGCCGCCACGCCCAGTTCACCCGTCCCCCCGCCCGCGCCCCGGCGCCCGTGGGCCCCACCCTGACCGGCAACGACCCGCCAGGGCCGCCCGGCCTGACCACGAATGGTGAGAATCGGTGATCAAAAAGCTCCTGACCGCTTTCGTCGCCCTCGCGGCGGCGATACTCGGCCTCACCTTGGGCACCGCCGCCCCCGCCGTCGCCGCCGCGCCCACCCCGCTGCGCCTGATGCCCCTGGGCAACTCCATCACGGACGGCGTCGGCAGCAGCACCGGCAACGGCTACCGCGCCCCCCTCTGGGACGCCCTCGCCGCCGACGGCCACTCCCTCGACTTCGTCGGCTCCGCCCGCGCGGGCAACATGGCCGACCCCGACAACGAGGGCCACTCCGGCTGGCGCATCAACCAGATCGCCTCCATCATCGACGCCTCCCTGGCCCGCTACCGGCCCAATGTCGTCACGCTGGAGATCGGCACCAACGACCTGAACAACAACGACGATCCGGCGGGCGCCCCCGCCCGCCTCAGCGCCCTCATCGACCAGATCGTCAGGGGCGCCCCGGACGCGACCGTGGTCGTCGCCTCGCTCGTCGTCTCCACCAGCCCGACGCTGGAGACGTACCGGGCCGCGTTCAACCAGCAGATCCCCGGCATCGTCGCGGCGAAGCAGCAGGCGGGCCACCACGTCCGCTATGTGGACATGAGCAGCCTCACCACCGCCGACCTGGCCGA
Organism: Streptomyces sp. MS19; assembly: GCF_047200595.1. Classification (NCBI taxonomy): domain Bacteria; kingdom Bacillati; phylum Actinomycetota; class Actinomycetes; order Kitasatosporales; family Streptomycetaceae; genus Streptomyces; species Streptomyces sp. MS19. The sequence goes on from NZ_JBJZOH010000005.1 coordinate 170,451, forward strand.
CGCGCTGCACCCTAACGACGCCGGCTACCGCAAGATGGCCACCGTCTTCCAGGGCGGCATCCGCGCCGCCGAGGCCGCGGGCTGGCTCCAGCCGCCGGTGGCCACCGGCGGGCAGGTCCGCTCCGCGCTCGCCGGCAAGTGCATGGACGTCAACGCCTCCAGCAGCGCCAACGGCACGCGCGTCCAGCTCTGGAGCTGCAACACCAGCACCGCCCAGTGGTGGACCCTCCGCTCGGACGGCACGCTGCGCGCCCTCGGCAAGTGCCTCGACGCGAACGCCCACGGCACGGCGAACGGCACCAAGCTCCAGCTGTGGGACTGCACCGGCGGCGCCAACCAGGTGTGGCAGGTCCACAACGGCGGCTACCGCAACCCGGTCTCGGGCCGCTGCGTGGACGTCCCCGGCTCCACCACCGTGGACGGCACGCAGCTCCAGCTCTACGACTGCAACGGCACCAACGCCCAGCGCTGGACCTCCCTCCCTGTCGCGGCCTGACGCGACAGCCCCGCCGTACCCCACCTGCCCGGGGTACGGCGGGGCGCGGGCCGCTTTCAGGGGCGCGCCGGCGCCTCCTCGTGCCCGGCGAGCCAGAGCCGCAGCCGACTCTCGTCCTCGGCCGCCACGCACACCTCCCGCCCCCAGTGGTCGCTGAGCCGCCGCGCCACCTCCACGAGCCGGCGGCGGTCCTCCCGCGTCCACGCCGGACAACGCGCCCAGCCGTGGCCGGCGATCGTGTCGCCGAGTTCTTTGAACAGCAGTGCCACGTACCGCCGTTCCTCCTCCTCAGTCAACGGCGCGACCGCGTCCTCGGCGGGCACCGGCCGGACGTTGAAGAGGTCTCGCGTCACCATGCGGGCTCGCAATCTGCTCAGGTCTCGTCCGCGGCAGCCTAGGTGCTGTGACGGGAAGGTACGCCGGGTTCTCGCGGTCCACGCCCGTCTCGCCTACCATCTCCGGCCATGCCGGAAGCCGGACACGTCCTGGACTGGTTGCAGCACTGGTATGCCGCGCACTGCGACGGCGACTGGGAACACGAAGGGGGCGTGGCGATCGGCACACTCGACAACCCGGGCTGGACCGCCGGGATCAGCCTGGAGGGCACGGGCCTGGCGGACCGGGCGTGCCCGCGGCAGCAGGTCACCCGGGACGAGCACGACTGGGTGGTGGTCTGGACGGCGGAGAAGACGTTCCACATCGCCTGCGGGCCCGGCAACCTGACCGAAGCCCTCACGCTGTTCCGCACCTGGGCTTCGGAAGGTGCCCCGCCAGGAGCGTAGGAGAGGCGGCAGTGGATCGCGCCCGCCCAGCGGCTCTCCTGCGCCACAGCCCGCCCGACCGGCCACGCCGGACGCCATCGTGCGCGACGATCCACCGCGAAGGCCGACTGAGAAGCACAGCGCCAGCCGACCGGCGGCGCGCGACTTCCACGCCGCCCAACCCCCGCGCCCCGGGAGCCGGGTCCGAGCCCCCACCCCAGCGGTCAGTCCTCCAGGCGGACAGGCATCAGGATCGAGAAGGTGTCCTCGGTGTCGGTCCGGCGGATCGCCAGGGGCGCCGTGGGGGCACCGAACTCCAGCACCAGCTGGTCCCGGGCTCCGGCGGCGAGGGCCTCCAGCAGGAACTCGCGGTTGACGGCGACGATCGGGTCCTGGCCGTCGTCACCGTCCTCGCAGACGGTCACCACGCCGTCCGCCGCCACCTTCAGCAGGCTGAGATCACAGGGAACCCCGTCCTGCTCGCGCACCTCGCTCGCACGCACAGGGCCGCTCTCCAGCGTCTCCCGGAAGGCCGGGACGTCGACAAGGGCACGGCGCCCCGCCGGCAGGCGGACGAGACGACGGTAGTCCGGGAAGTCGTGGTCGAGGCACTGGCCGGCCACCTGACGGTCCCCCGTCTCCAAGGCGACGCGGTCACCGTCCACCGTGAGCTGGACGGACGCGTCATCGGTCAGCAGCGCCCGCATCGCGTCGGCGAGCGGGGACGGCACGATGACCTGCGCACGGGCCCCGCCGTGCCCGGTGGTGGCGGCCTGCGCGACGGCCATCCGGTACCGGTCGGTGGCCACGACACGGAGCTCGTCGCCCTCGATGTCGAACAGGACACCACCGAGCGTCGGCAGCTCCGGGTCGGTACTGGCCGCGAAGCGGACCGCGTCCAGCGCGGCGGCCAGCGCGGGTGCGTGGACAGCCGACCGGACGGTCGTGGTGCGGAGCGTGGTCATGGGATTCTCCCTGCATTCGAGTAGCGCTCGGATCGTGGAGAACTCGTTGCGGGCATCGGACAGCCCGAGTTCCAGACGGCGCAGATGCGCCAGGAGCAGCTTCCGCACCAGATCGGTGTCCGCGCCGGACCATCCGGCCAGCACCAGCCGGATGTCCGCCAACGGCATACCGGTCCGGCGCAGCCGGGCCAGCAGCCGGGCCTCCTCGAACTGCTCGGGGCCCGCGTACCAGCGGTAGCCGCTCACCGGGTCCACCCAGGCCGGGACCAGCACGCCGGCCTTGTCGTAGAACCGCAGGGCGCTCACGCTCAGCCCACTGTCCCGGGCCATCTCACCGATACTGCGCATCTCGCTCTCCACACCGAGCACTCTGTGCCCTCCACCATGTCGAGGGTCAACAGCAACATGCCGCAGACCCGAAGGTCGGCTCCTCGGCGTCTCTCGCAACACACGGCGGAACCACCCCGCCCCTCCAGGTCAGCGGACCGACCATCGCCGTTCGCGGCTGGCGGCAGCGTCCTCACGGACACCTCCGAACAGACCGGTGATCGGGATGCCAGGGGACAAGGCGGTTCCGCCACGTCTCACGACGCGTGCGCTTCGGCGTTCGGGCATACGGCGAGCAGCCAACGGCCGTCCTCGGCCCGCGTCATGACGTACAACGGGCTGCCCTCGCTGTCGCCGTCCGCCGAGTGGTGGACCTGCCGCACCTTGACGGCCGGCACATCGGGCCGCACATATGGGGGGACTGGTCGCGGCCTGACGCGACAGCCCCGCACCCTCCTTCAAGACGGCGCGGGCGCCTCACGCCCGGCGGGCCGCCAGAGCCGGACGCGGCTCTCGTCCTCGTGGAGAGGGTCGTGGCCGACAGACCCGAGTGGGCTGGCCCGGACGCTGGAGCGCAGCGCCGATCTGTGGTGCGGTGCCCCGGCGTCGGACACACCTCAGCCTCACCTCGACTGGCTCGCCGAACGCGCGGAAGACCTGCGTGAAGACGGCGAGCAGTGTGCCCGCGCCGCAGCACCCGTGACGGCACGGCCCGTGCCGAGCCATCGACCTGCACACAAGCAGGGCCCGTCAGCGAGCTGACAGGCCCCTCACGCATGGCCGCGGGCGCGTCAGTGGTCCCGCGTCCAGAGCAGCGTGACCTCCATGCCGTCGAACCGCCAGCCCTCGGCGGTACGTTCGGCGGTACAGGCCACGCGCAGCCCGCTCTCCTTGTGCGGCGGCTCGCCTTCCCGGAAGAAGGAGACGAGCTGGTTCGCGTCGGCCGACGCGCGGTCCGCGTCGCCGGTCCCTGCCACCAGCACGTCACCGTGGACGTGCTGGGTACGGACCCCTTCCACCTCGCTCCCCTTCAGCAGCGCGACCAGCTCGGCCAGGCCACGCAGTTCACCGCGCGGCGAGCGCCCCCCTGAAGCAGTCGCTCAAGACAGTGGCGGCGTCATCGTGCCGCCGCTCGTCCAGCAGGCGGGCGAACAGGTCGGCGATCTCGGCCCGGTCGGCGAGCGGGATCTCAAGGGACAAGGCGGTTCCTCCAGCGGGTGTGTCGATCGGTTCTTCCTCCCCCTTGTCTCACGACGCGTGTACTTCGGTGTTCTGGCCCACGGTGAGCAGCCAGCGGCCGTCCTCCGCACGCGTCAGCACGTACAACGGGCTGCCCTCGCTGTCGCCGTCCGCCGAGTGGTAGACCTGCCGCACCTTGACGGCCAGCACGTCGGGCCGCACGTACTGCGTGTGCGCCACCTCGTACGTCACCGCGCCGTCCCAGTCCGAGTTGGGCAGGACGGCCCACGTGAACTCGGCGATCGCGTCGCGCCCGATCAGCACCTTGCCGTGCGCGGTGGTCCACAGCGCGTCCGGGTGGAAGAGGGCGAGGAAGCCCTCGGGGTCCTTCGCCCGCTGGGTCCGCTCGACGATGGCGACGATCTCGGTGACGGCCTTGAGGTCGTCGGCGTTCACTGCGTTGTCTGCGCTCATGGACACGATGCTGCAAGTTCAACAGCTCTTGAGGTCAAGCGCGGCCCTGGGCGCCGGAGGGACAATGGCATCGACGCGGACCGGCGGGGGCCGGTCCGGAAGGGAGACACATGGCAGCCGGACACCACGTCGAGGCGGCGGTGGTCGAACAGCACATCCGCGTGGAGGTCAACGGCCAGGTCGTCGCCGAGACCCAACAGCCCGTGCTGTTGAAGGAGACAGGCCTCCCCGACCGCTGGTACATCCCCCCGGCGGACGTCCGCCTCGACCTCTTCGACCCCTCGGACCTGCGCACGACGTGCCCCTTCAAGGGCGAGGCGACCTACTGGACCCTGCGCGACGCGACGAACCCGACACGCAACATCGCCTGGACCTACCCCGACCCACTCCCGGCGGTGTCAGCAATCAAAGACCACCTGGCCTTCTACGACCGCCACGCAACGGTGACAGCACTCCCATGACAGCACCCACACCCAGCGCGTCCAGCAATGGCAAAGTAAGTAAAATCCACCCGCACCCCGCGATAAACCCGCAGGTCACTCACTCTCTTCCCCGCGCATGCGGGGGTGTTCCGTACGGCGCCGCGGACGACGTGCTGCTGTACGTCTCTTCCCCGCGCATGCGGGGGTGTTCCCCGCTGTCCGGTGTCCCCCGAGGCCGTCTTCCCCTCTTCCCCGCGCATGCGGGGGTGTTCCCAGCGCGCGCCGTCTCCTTGAAGTCCAGCTCCGCTCTTCCCCGCGCATGCGGGGGTGTTCCCAGGCCGCCGCCGCTGAGGCGTACGAGCGCGCCCTCTTCCCCGCGCATGCGGGGGTGTTCCCGTGTCCCCCGCCATCCGCTGATGGCGCAGCCACTCTTCCCCGCGCATGCGGGGGTGTTCCCGCGAGGGTCGCCGGCTGGGCAGCGTTCCTCCGCTCTTCCCCGCACACGCGGGGGTGCTCCAGACGCGGATACCGGCGGGACCAAGTACTTCGTTTCTTCCCAACACATGTTGGGTTTTCCGGCGCGTGGCCAGCGGTGGTGAAGGGTGGGGCGGGTGGGTTATTGGATCAGGTCGGTGTGGGGGTGGTCGGGGGAAGTCGGGCAGATGTAGAGCTGCATGTTGTCGGTGCTGCCGACCTGCACCTGGGTTGGCTGTGAGGGGTCGTTGTCGGCCCGGTGGCTGTCGGCGTAGGCGGCGGCGTGTTCCTCCTGCGGTGCCCAGCTGCGTGCCGCGCCGCCGTCCCATTCGTAGGAGGCGATGGTCAGCAGGGGAACCATCCGGGCGTCGCAGACCGTGCAGGACTGGGGGTAGGGGTCGGTGCGGCCCCAGGGCGGCCAGCCGCCGACTTTCCAGCCGGGAGCCTCACCCAGGCACTCGTCGTAGAACACCCGAGCTTCATACGACTCGGAGTGGTATTCGCCCGCTTCCTGCTGCCTTCTCCACTCCTCCAGCATCTCGCGCGCCTCCGGGCTCACCCCGGCCTCGGCCGTCAGCCATCGGTCCCAGTCCTCCAGCGCGGCCTGGATCTCCGGGTCCACCTCGTAACTGTGGGGGTAGTCGGTGATCGCTTCAGGCGCGAGCAGGCACGGCACCGGCACGTAGTCGTCGTTCTCCACCTCGAACGGCTCCGGCGGCGCGGCGAGGACATCGGTGACGTCGGCGGCGGACCGCCAGAACAGCCTGGTCAACGGCTTGGGGTACGACTCGTGCTCGTAAGGGCACCAGAGGACCTGGAGCACATCGGCCTGCCCCGGCGGCCGCAGCACAGGTATGTCGCGCAGATACAGCTGCGCCACCGGCAGCAGCGGGACCGGCTGTTCCGAGGGCAGCGGACCGGCGTCGAGCCGCTCCGTGTACTGCACGGCGAGCCGGTCCCTGATCGCACTCTCCTCCGGCGTGAACGCGGGCCCGTCAGGTTCGGCGTGCCGCCGGGCGAGCACGCGCCTGAGATGCCGCGCTTGCGCGAGCGAGGTGCGGAACCCGCTGTCCACGTGCGGCTCCCCGCAATGCGGCCACGGCTCCCCGGCCGGCCACAGCAGCGGCCCCCCAACGGAACTGTCTCCCACCGAGGGCGCCCCCGGCCGGGGATGCAGCCGGATCGCCTCCCGCGCCAGCGGAGCCAGTTCAGGAAAGACAACGGCGACATCGACGGACCGTGGCGGAGTAGTACGTACGAACACCATGCCCGCGATCCTGCCACCCACCACTGACAGTCACCATCGCCCCCGTGACCCGGCTGCGGGCTCAGTCGGTACGCGGCTCCGCCCCGGCCGCGTTGTCCGGGGCGAAGATGCGGCGGACGAGTTCCTCCTCCGGCACCACCCTTATCCCGGCGGGCGGCGGCTTGCCGTGCGGGTCGCGCGCACCGGCCGGGTCCTCGTCCAGCCAGATCAACACGCCCTGGTAGAAGCAGAACCAGCTTTCGTCCACCAGCCTCACCAGCCGCCGCAGCCCCTTCCGCGTCCGCCCGCGCGGCGCGCCCACCGCCGCCACCCCCAACGCGGCCCCCACCGCCGCCGCCACAGCAAGGGACGAGGAACGTTCGCGGTACGGCATCTGCCGCACTCCTCTCTTCTCGGTCGTGCTTATGAACGGTTCCGGGTCGTCCCCGTCGATCAACCGCTGCCAGCGGCGGCCCAGCGTCGTGCGCGGCCTGCGGTGCCGCCCGCCCGGCCGCGCGCGCACCGCGCGCGGCGAGGAGAGGCCGGGCGTGACGTACAGCGGTACGTCACGTCCCTCCTCGTCCACCGGCAGGTGCGCGCTGGCGTGCGCGTGGTCCTCCACCGCGCCCTGCAACGTTTCGAGGCACGGCCCGCAGGCGTACAGCGGCGCGGCGACGGCGGGCGTTCCGGTGGAGACGGTCCCGATCCAGGTCACGAGCGTGTTCCTGTGCCCGCACCAGAGCCAGCAGAGGCCGACGGACCACGACGGCTCCGCCCCGGCGTTCTCACCGGTCATGCGGCGGCTCCTCGTGGTCGTGCGCGCCGATCACCCGCGTGATCCACAGGATCAGCAGCACGGCCCCCAGCCACAACCCGCCGCCGACCACCGACACCAGCCCCAGTACGAAGCCGATCCGCCTCGCCGTCCTCATCACGCCGCCGCTTCCCCGCAGTTGAGGTGCAGGCCGAACCACACGGCCTTGCCCTGGTGCACCGTCTCGCAGCCAAACTCCTCAGCCATCGCCCGCAGCATCCACAGGCCGCGCCCCGACTCCGCGTCCCACGCTGGCTCGACCACGACGGGCAGCCGGGGCGAACGGTCGTGCACCAGCACCCCGACCAACTCCCCGTCCAGCACCACGGCGAGACGGCAACGGGGGTCGTCCACGTGCCGCACGACATTCGCCAGCAGCTCGCTCACCCCCAGGCACGCAAGTTCGACCGCGGGCGCGGAGGCCCCCCAATCGCGCAGCACGAGAGCCAGGGTCCGCCGCCACGTCTCGATCCCCCGGGCCTGAGCGAGTAAGTCCCACGCGAACGCGTGCCTACGCTCCTCGAAGAACCGGACCGGAACCGTCATGACTGCCCTCCTGACTTCCCCGCGCCTTTCGCGGCGCAAATGCGGTTACCGTCATGACTGTTAGCGTCGGGACGGCTACGCTTCGCAGGTATCAGCATCCCAGCAGAACGCGGGGGCTACAGGCCGGAATTGAGAATTCTGGTCATCAATTTCTCCCGAGAACTCCCACCCACCACCGACACGTCGTGCCGGATCGAAGAACGTTCTGCTGTGGCGCAGAACGTTCCTTGCCGGAGCGGAACATCACACGTCAGACTGGTACACGGAAGGACTGTCGATGACCCTGGACACCGAGTCGGCCACGCCCGCGCTGTGCAGGCTCCAGCTGGGTAGCGAGCTACGTCGCCTACGCCTGGAGGCAGACCTGTCAGGCGCCTACGTCGTCAGGAAGCTGCTGTGGAGCCCGTCCAAACTGACTCGCCTGGAGACAGGCGAGAACGCTACTGTCGAGCAGGCCGACATCATGGCCCTGAGCGAGATCTACGGAATCGACAACGAGACACGCGCGCTCCTGATGGAGTACGCGGCCGTCACCAAGACACGCAGGGACTGGTGGCAGTCACCGGAATACCGCCCGGTGATCGAACCGGGTTTCAGGGCATTCCTCGGCCTCGAAGCCACAGCGGCATCACTGCACAACTACGCGGCGGAATACGTCCCTGGACTGTTGCAGACCGAAGCGTATGTCCGAGTCATCCACCAGAGTGCCTACCGGAGACTTAGCACGGAGGAAGTGGTCAGGCATGTCGCGATCCGGATGAATCGCCAGGCGATTCTGCGGCGTAGCAGGGACCCACTCAAGTACACAGCCATCATCAACGAGGCCGTTCTGAGAAGGCGGATCGGCGGCGCAGACCTCATGCGTGAGCAACTGGCTCACATCGTCGAACAGGCAGAGACCTTGCCCAACATAAGGGTTCAGGTCGTCCCGTTCACCGCTGGGGCCCACGCTGGCATGAACGGCAGCTTCGAACTGCTCCGGTTCCCGGATGGGGCCGGGCCTCGATCAATCGTCTACCTGGAGAACCTCGCCGACGCATGGGTCAGCCGCCGCGAGCAGAGCGTGAGCCTGTACGCAGATGCGTTCGCGGACATCCAGGCATTGGCGCCTGGCCAGGAAGAGTCACTAGCTATGATCAAGAAGGCAATTAAGGAGCACTGACAGATGATCAACAGGAAGCTGGACACAGCCGGTGCCCGGTGGGTCGTGTCGAGCTACAGCAACGACCACGGTGGTAGCTGCGTCGAAGTCGCCGTCGCCGGGATGCCCGGTGTCGCCGTACGCGACACCAAGGACCGCCTCGCCGGTACAGCGCAAGTCTCCACTGCTGCGTGGACCGCGTTCCTCGGGGCCGCCACCGGCGGGTACTTCAGCCCGGCGGACGTCTCCTAACACCGGCAGTCACTCGGCCCCCGCCAGCCACACCACTGTGCGGGGGCCAGCCCTATCCGGCCACGATCAGGCCGATCGCCATAGCTGGCACCGCCGTTGGGAAGCCATCTCCTCGTGACGACAGACACCCAACTCGACTGGCACGTCTCCTCCTACAGCAACGATCAGGGCGGGGCATGCATCGAGGTCGCGTGGCGAACCTCCTCGTACAGCAACGACCATGGCGGTAGCTGCGTCGAGGCGCCCTCGCGCCGACGGTGGCCTTCCGTGACACCAAGGACCGGGCTGCGGGGGCGGCGCGCGTCTCACATGCCGCATGGACCGCGTTCGTCGGGGCGGCTACGACTGGCCACTTCACCAACTCGGCGGACGCCTCCTGATACCGGCAAGCGCCCAGGCCCCGCCAGACACACCCACTGTGCGGGGGCCAGGCTTGTTCGGCTGTGCGCCCGGTGCCGGATGGCCGCTCTCAGGAGGCCATCTCGGGGGCGGTCAGCGAAGGTACGTCTTCTGCCACTCCACCGAGGACATGGTGAGCGCAGCTTCCGCGAGAGCCTGAGCGGAGGGCGTCTTCAGCTTCTCCCGACTGTTGTCGATCCAGCCCTGGACGTTCGAACAGCCCTGCTCGCGGTACTCGACGGCCTGGATCAGGCATTCCAGCTTGTCCGCGTCATGGGCGCAGATGACCTCCAGGGAGTCGCCGTGTTCGTACTCCTCGACAATGCGCCGAGCAGCCTCGCGGACAGCCGGATGGGCGGCCGAGACCTGGTCCGCGGTCACCTTCTCGTTCGACGCCGCGTCGAGATACCGACGCCCGATGTGGGGGATGTCGCTGACACGCGTCTCCTGTGTGTCGTGCCAGAGGCCGAGCAGCGCGGTCTTCGCCGGGTCGGCGCCCTCCATCATGGCGAGCACCGAGCCGATGAGACCGACGCGGAACGAGTGCTCCGCGATGGTCTCCGGGTCCTTTACTCCCGCGATCCACCATCCGGACCGCTTGGCCCGCTTCAACATCCCCACCTCGAACAGGAACCCGGCGGTACCCTTCGCCCGCTCTGTCTCTTCCGTCATACTGTGTGCCTCCAGTTTCACGTTCGGTGCTCGCGTAGAACGTAATGCACCTCGCTGAGCTCCCGCCTTGATCGCGGGGAGATCCGGCCGCCGTCGAAAAGCGTCTCGGCCCGCTCGCCCAGCCGTACCGCGAAGTCGGGCGAGGCAAGAGGGAGCCACCTGTACGCCGTGACCAGCGCCCAGAGGGAATGCACGTACAGATCTACGAAGCCAGGTGTTTCATGAAAGCCCTCGATCAACGCATGGAGGACAAAGGAGGCTTCCCACCCTTCGAGTCGGCGGTTCCGCATGAACCCGTCGTTCGCCTGCGGCAAGGATGAGGTGCCCAGCCAGTAGGCCCAGTAGTTGAGGTTAGCGGCCTCAGCGGTGTCATCGTCGGCCATCGAACGCTCGATGAAGTCGAGCAGCGGTTGTGGGTCTCCAAGGCGGGCGAGAGCTGTGGCAGTCGAGCGGGCCTCGGCCCAGCGCGGCGTCCACCCCCGAGCCGTGAGAGCATCACGGCCCGCGTGCAGAGTTTGGGCGCGCCATGACGACACCTCGGAGGTCCGATCGTACGAGGTGAGATACAGCGCTTGGCGGTGGAGCAGAGCACTGGCCTCTCCTGACCGGCTGGCAGACTCCGCCGTGTCCCAGAGGTGGGTGAAGAAGGCGCCGCGTTCCTGTGCTCCGAGAAGCGGGGCTTGGGCCACAGGACCACGACGGGGCAAGGCCGACCGGCCCGCAAGGGCGGGTGGGGTTGTGCCGTTCACGGCCCAGGCGATCATGTGGGCGGTGTCTCGGGTGCGCACCCAACCCGCGAGAGGGTGCTCGCGCAGGGAACCGGTGGGGTCGAGTGCCATGCTGATGAGGTGGTCGGCGTCCATCGCGGGATCAAGCAGCCGAAGGACAGAAGGGTCCGCGCCCAGGGTGACCAGTCGGCGCCGCAGGTCCAAGAGAGCGCCCGCCTTCACGTTGGCCAACGGGCGACGGCCCGACTCCCAGCCCTGTACCGTGGCGAGGTCTGCCGTCAACTCCTGCGCCAACTGGGCCTGAGTGCGCGGGATGCTCTCGCGCGCAAGACGGAAGACGAACCCGGCGATCGCGCCCACGGCAGTGCTACGCCTTGCCGGCGCTCTACCGGTCATGAGGCTCCTCAGTGCACTCGGCTGCCCCAACCCGTACTGACAGTCAGTCCTACCGCACTGGCGGCGACCTTACGGTGATTCCGACGGAATCGACAAGGGTGTCCAAAGACCCGGTATCAGGACCCGGGGCCCGGCTCGTGTGCCGATTCCTCGAAGCGCTCCGAGGTGGGCAGTCACGTGATTCGGACGTGCATCCCGCCACGCCGACGGCGCGCGTTCTCACGTTCCCGCTCGCCCCACCGAAGCGGTAGAAATCATCGAAAGGGGGATGGCCTTCTCATGACAACGCCGACCGGGGACTACTTCACGTACCCGCCCCCTCGTCGTGTGGGCGCCCTCGCCCTCATCGAGCGAAGCGGCGAGTTCTTGGTCATCCAGCGCTCGTACTGGCAGGAAGTCTCCCGGTGGGGCCTTCCGGGGGGCTCCGCCCAGCCGAATGAGCTGCCCCGGCGTGCGTTGAGCCGACTGCTCGCCGAAAAGCTCGGGCTGCGCGCGACGGCGGACGCCCTCCTCGCACTCGACCATGCGCCGGAGTGGCCCGGAAGGTTCCGCGAGGGAATGAACTTCGTCTACCACGTCAGGCTGTCGGGACAGGCGGAAGTGACAGTGTCCGATTCCAGCGGCTACGCCGAAAGCCGCTGGCTCACGCTCGACGGCATCGCTGAGTTGGCGGTCGATCACGAACTTCTGCGCATCCGGCAGTGTGCCGAGGCGCTGCGTACCGGCTCCTTCAAGGAGCTGCTGATGGGCATCCCCATGATCTGAGGAGGGACCCGTGTTCCTGCCCTATCCCATCATCGAGCAACTGTCCCCGCAGCAGGTGACCACCTGGGAGAAGCACTTCGCCGGAAACGAGCACGAACGGCCGCGCGCGGTCGAGGAAGGCATCTGGCGCCGTACCCAAGACCCCGCCAATGCCGAACAGTCCGGCTGGCACGCGGACGGCTCTGGCCGCCGTCGTGTCGTGCACTACCGGTATCGCTACGCTCTGGACTACACCTTCCCGGTCCCTCGGCTGGTGCTGTCGGACCTTTACCTGTTCCACTCCCTGACTGTGCCGGCCGGTGAGATCGACGCCTACCGGCGCGACATCAACGGCTGGCTGGCGCAGGGGCGCTGGCGGGAGAAACAGGGCTCGTGGCGTCGTGGCGACCTGCTGGTCACCTTCACCGAGTACGACGAGCACCCCCAGGACGAGCGTGCCGGCCGTGACGCTCCGGCAGGTTTCCGTTCGCTGGACGTATGTTTCACCTCCGAGGACTTCCACGTTCCCCGCACCGTGCGAAATCTGCCGTGGGACGTGTTGGCCGGCGGCATGCGCCTGAAGGATCAGCGCGGCACCCCGGACATCGCCGAGGACCTCAGCGGGCTGCTGGACCACCTGCCGTTCCAGGTCGAGGCAGGGTGCGGCACGTCGATCGAGGCCGGTATCCCCCCACTGCACTTCCTCCACGAGGTCTACCGGGTCACCGCACGCACGGACAACGCGCTCACCCAGTCGCACGCTTTCACCCTCACCCCGGCGGCAGACACGCTGGTGCGGGAGATGCTCACCGACCCGGCCGGGAAAGCACCGGCCTTGGTGCGGATGTTCCAGGCGTGCTTCCTCGCCGAACCGACGCCGGCCCACCGGGCGCTGAAAGCTCTCCACGATGCCGGGCACATGGTGGGGCCCGTCATCACCCACAACTTCGATGTGCTCTCCGCGCGCGCCGGGCTTCCGGAGTGCTTCGTGCGTCGCTACGACCAGAAGATCCCGCCCGTTCCGCTCCTGGACGAGGCGAAGTCGCTGCTGGTCATCGGCCTCCATGCAGACCGGCGCGCGGTCCAGAAGCGGGCCAGGCAGAAGGGCATGAAAATCTTCTTCGTCGATCCGGAGGGTCTTCAGGAGAACGGCGTGTTCAAGGAGTACCCGGTCGAGGGCGCCCGTGAGGGTGACGTCGTGGTCCGCGATGAGGCCATCCCCGCGCTCACGCAATTGTGCGAGCTGCTGAACATCACACCTTGAATCGGCAGCACGTCCTGCGCCGCGTGTCGTTCAGGCGTGACCGGTAGCGTCGGGGCAGCGCCTCGGAAGGTGCGCCCCGACCATCAACGAGTAGGACATCCATGCGTGTATCAGTGATCGGCTGTGGCCACCTGGGCGCCCCGCACGCCGCCGCGATGGCGGAACTGGGCCACGAGGTGATCGGCGTCGAACTGAACTCGGAAACCTGCCGGATCCTGCAAAGCGGCAAAGGCGCCTTCTACGAGAAGGGCCTGGACGAGTTGCTGACCCGGCACGTCCACTCCGGGCGGCTCCGCTTCACCACCGATCTGGCCAAGGCCGCCGACTGGGCCGACCTGCACTTCATCGCGGTCGGCACACCGCTCCGCGAGGACGGCCGTGGATACGACGTCAGCCAGGTCATCGGTGCCATAAGGTCACTGACCCCCCTGCTGAAGCGGCCTTGCACGATCGTCGGCAAATCGACCGTCACGGTCGGCACCGTCGCCCGACTCCAGGAGATCGTGACCGCCGAGGCCGCCGATGACGTCGATCTCGTGTGGAACCCCGAGTTCCTGCGTGAAGGGCACGCCGTGGAGGACTCGCTCCGCCCCGACCGTATCGTCGCGGGCCTGACCTCGGCCGAGGCCCGCAAGGCCATCGAGCAGGTCTACGCACCGATCCTCGACAGCGGGAACGTGGAGCTGATCGTCACCGACCCGCAGACGGCCGAGATCCTGAAGTCTGCGGCCAACGCCTTCCTCTCGACGAAGATCTCGTTCATCAACGCGATGGCGGAGATCTGCGACCTCACCGGGGCGGACGTCAACGCTGTCGCCCACGGGATCGGCATCGATCATCGGATCGGCCACGGCGGAATGCGCCCGGGCATCGGCTACGGCGGCGGCTGCCTGCCCAAAGACGTGGCCGCCTTCACCCACCGCGTCGGGGAGATCGGCGCGGCGGGCGCCGCCGGACTGCTCACAGCGGTGGAGTCCATCAACGACAGCCGCATGGACGCCGCCCTGGCCCTGGTCGAGAGGGCACACGACGGGCCCCTCGACGGCGCCGCGATCGCCGTCCTCGGCGCCTCCTTCAAGGCCGGCACCAGCGACGTGCGGCACTCACCCGCCCTGCGTCTGGCGGGCCGCCTGCACCAGATCGGGGCCCGCACGGTCATCTACGATCCCGAAGCCTTGGACGCGGCCCGTCGCTTGCGCCCCGAGTACGCCTACGCCGACAGCATCGCCTCGGCCCTCGACGGCGCCGAGCTGGTGGTGCTGGCCACCGAATGGCCCCACTTCACTGCGGACCTCCAGCTCCCTTCCCAGGCCGCCACGACAGTGCGCAGGAAGGTCCTGGTGGACGTGCGCAACGCCGTGGACACCGCCGCCTGGATCGCGGCCGGCTGGGAAGTCTGGCAGCTCGGCCGCCCTGCCCAACGCCCCACCACATAGTTCCGGCGGACCCGCCGGGTGCCCCATCCCCTCACTCGAAGCGGAGGCTCTTTCGTGGCAGACATGTGGACGCAGATCCGAGAACTCAGAGGCCGGGACGAACGGCGAAGCGGCGCCGCTGATCCGGTCAGGGAGCTTCTTCTGGTCAGCAAGGTTTCCGAGGAGGCCAACGAAGCCGCCGAGCTCTACCGCAGGTACAAGGGCTGGGGTACCAACGGGGAGGTCACAGCCACACTGCGCGAGGTCCAGGACGAGATCTGCGCGGCGATCATGGCCGGCATGGTGGCGCTGGACAGGCTCTCCCCCGGCGAGTCGGCACGCGAGTTCTGGGGCAACTACCTCGATTACGGCTGCACCAGGGCGAAGCAGGAGAACGCTCAGCACTCCTGAGACGCGGCGCCCCCTGCGACTACCGTGGGGGGCGCCCATTTCCCACGCGTCGAAGCGAGCTGTTGTGGTGGATTCTCTGCCGAAGAGGCGGTCCGGATGTGTGATCGTCGTCATGACCGACCGTGGGGAAGTCCTCCTGCAACACCGCGATGACAAGAAGGGCATCTGCTGGCCGGGGTACTGGTCCGTTCCAGGTGGTGGACGGGAGCCCGGCGAGACGCCGGGGGAGGCGGCCTTTCGAGAACTCAAGGAGGAGACGGGTATCTCGCTCGACAGCCTCCAGCAGGTCACGGTGACCGACTATGACCCCGCCCCGGCGAACCCTCCGCATGTCTTCCTCGGAATCTGGAACGGCCACGAGAGCGACCTCGTCCTCGGCGAGGGCCAAGCCCTCGCGTTCGTACCCGTCGACGCACTCCCCGCGAAGATGCCACCCCACATCCGGCACTACGTGACACAGATCGCGTCGGGGGCCTACTCGACGGACGCATTCGGTCGCGGCCACCCCTGACTCGCGGCAGGGCCGCAATGGCGCTTCGGTCGGCGGCGGGGACTTCATGCATCCCGGGCGGCAGATGAGGGGGCGGGCAGCACGGGGGCAGGAACACACTGTCCGGAGGCCAGGCCTATCCGGCCACCCTCCGACTGATACCCACAGTCGGCGCCACCGCAGGGCAGCCATTCCCTCGTGACGACAGACAGCCCACTCCACTGGCACGTCCCCTCCTACCGCAGCGGTAAGAACGACGCATGCGTCGAAGTCGCCCTCGCGCCGACAGTCGCCGTGCGGGACACCAAGGACCGTGCCGCCGCGACCGCCCGTGTCTCTGCCGCCGCGTGGGCGGCGTTCATCGGGGCCGCCACCACGAGGCGTCTCGGCGACCCAACAGGCGTCGTGTAAGAAACCGCTCGACAACGTCACCCGGTGCGTGAACCATGCCCCGCATGGCGCGACTCAAGGACATCGTCTTCGACAGTTCCCGCCCCGCGGCCACGGCCCGCTTCTGGGCCGCCGCCCTGGACGGTTACGCCGTCGCCCCGTACGACGAGGCGGAACTCGCCCGGCTGCGCGCCGCCGGGATCACCAGCGTCGAGGACGACCCGACCGTGCTCGTGGAGACGACCGACGGCGGGCCCCGCCTGTGGTTCCAGCTCGTACCCGAATCCAAGGTCGCCAAGAACCGCGTACACCTGGACGTGTTCGCCCAGGACCCGGAGGCCGAGACCGAGCGCCTGACCGCCCTCGGCGCGACCGTTCAGGCCCGGCACGCGGACAACACCGTGCTGGCCGACCCGGACGGCAACGAGTTCTGCCTGTTCAAGGACGACTGAGGACCACCGACCCCGCCCCAGACGCACGAGAGCCCCACCCGGCAGCCTGGGGGAGGGACCGCCTTGCGGGGCTCTCGCGGGTCAGAGGTACGGCGGGGACCGCACCCCGGACGCAGTGACCCGTGCCGCCGACCCCACCTCACGCGGCGGCCGACGACCACCCGCCCGGCGGAACGGAGAGTACGCGCGTCGGGTGGGGCTTCGGGGTACTACACCAGCGCGGCGACGCGCTTGTGCAGAGTCGTCGGCAGGTCGTTCAGTGGTCGCCACTCGGCGGCGGAAACCTCCTCCTCCTGAATCCGGGGGGTCACCTCACGGACCGTGCGGAAGACGAACCGGAAATCCGCGTGCTGGTGTGCGGGCTCCCCCTTCGCCGGGTTCTCGGGGATGTCGTGCACGTCCACGTGAACGGGCATCTCCAGGATGGGGAGAAACCCGCTGTCCACGCCGGTTTCCTCGGCGAGTTCCCGCAGCGCGGCACGCATGAGTGCGGAGTCTTCGCGCTCCAGGTGTCCACCCGGCGTCAGCCACTTGCCGGTTGCGTTGTGGTGGATGAGCAGCACGTTCCCGGCGTCGTCGATGAGCACGGCCCCAGCGGTGACGTGCAGCGGGGACGTGCTGCGGCTGGTCGGGTCGTCGTCCCGGTCCAGCGCGGCGAACACCGGGGCAAGGCTGTCCTTGTCCTCGGGGTGCTCGTCCGCGTAGCCCGTGAGGACGGTCCGGATGTGTGCGGGGGAAATGGCCATGTGCCTTACCTGTTCCAGTAGTTGAGCCACTGCGCCGCGATGGCTCTTCGGTCGGCGGCGGGGACTTCATGCATCCCGGGTGACAGTCCACCCCGGCCTATCGCTCGCGTCGCCGCGATGATCTCGCCCTGTACCAGGAAGATGAACGGTCCGACGCTCGCACCGTGCAGGAAGTTGACCGCTTCCCCGCCGTTGAGCAAGTAGAAGTAGTGGCCGCTCGTCTCGTACCGGGTGACGTGGGCACCGAAGTGGGAACGCCGGTAGCCCTCCGGAAGGCTGGACAGTTCCAACTCATCCTCCGAGCTGGTGACCGTGGCGACGTACGCGCCGTTTCGCAGCGTGGGGAAGTCCTCGCCCCGCAGGGAGAGAGATCCCGTGGCGCACAGGACGAGCCCGGCGGCGGCGTGGATGGCCGCATCCCGGTCCCGGGCGACCCCGAACCCCTGCGAGAGCGCCTGTGCACGCCGCACGGGGTCGATGTCGTACACCGTGACATGAACCCCCTTCGCATGCATCAGACGGGCGATGCTGGACCCGAGCTTGCCGAAACCGATCACGAGCGCGGAACGGCCGTGCAGGATGTCCCCGCGCTCACGCAACAGCGCCTCGGCGGAGAACACCACGCTCTGACCGACCAGGAAGTCTTCCGGGTCCTTGAGCGGAGAACGAGCGACCGAGACCACGGGGCACGGCAGCTTGGCCCGCTCCGCGTAGCGCTTGTGGCCGTTCTCCGTGTCTTCGACCACGCCCAGGATCGTGCCGGAGTAGCGCGCGCACAGGTCGTCCAGCACGGGCGCGAAGTACCCGCCCACGTCGAGCAGAACGAGCCGCTCGCCGGCCGCCCGGCCTTCCAGGTAGGACAGCGCCGAGTCCGGATCGGTGAACAGCTCGCGCGTCAACTCGTCCACAGTGAAGGCGCGTTCCACTTCACGCCGAGCGTTGTCGTTGATCGACTTCGGTTTGGGAAGCACTGCGCGCAGGTCGGAGACGGTTCCCACGGCACGCACGAACGCGGGCCGCTCGGGCAGCAAGTGCGTGATGAGCAGTGAGGACGGACGGGCAGCCGGCTCAGGGGCGAAGTCGGCCGCGATGCGTGACCAGTAGGTGTTGAGCCTGGCCCTGTCGGACGGTTCCAAAGGTCTCCCCTTCCCTTCGGTGGTGTAGCCGTCCCGGGTGGCGACACGTCAGGGCGGCCGCGACCCGGACCGGAGTCAGTACCACCAGCAGCGCGCATAGCTCGGGCGGTTCGGTGTCGTCCTAGCCTCACCAACTGCCCCTTTGCGTAGCGCGATTCCGCATTACGCTAGGTGACTCAGCGACAGGCGACCAAGCCGCTTCTACGTGATTGCACGTCACCTACAAGATCGCTTGCCGCGCTCTGTTGATCAGCTCTTTCGCCTCGGCTCCGTGAACCGCCATCTCCGCCATCCGCGAAAAAGTATCCGCATACGCCTCTACCTCACTCGGCTGCGTAAGCGCGAGATATCCGGAAACCAGTTCGACATTCACCTGGGTGGAATCGTAGATCCAGAAATTTTCAACGGGAAGTTGCGTGCGCCGCCGACGCGCAGGAATGACCCCAACACTTATATTGGCCAGCCCGATCACCGTCACGACGTGCGCGAGCTGCTCATCGTGCACCTCGGGGGAACTCAACGAGTTTCGCAGAACGGACTCCTCGATCAGGAACGCGAAGGTCCGCCGCCCTTCGTGCATAACTCGCTGCCGTTCCATTCTCGCAGCCACTGCATCGGCTACGTCATCCAGCGCGACCCGTTGCTTTTGAATCATCCGTAACACGTCTTCGGTGTACCGATAGGTTTGCAGCAGTCCAGGGAAGGCCCACGAGCCGTACGAACGGAACCTGCGGGTCCTCTCGTACAGCGGAAGCCTTTCGGTCTGAGAACGTCGAAGACCCGCCCGCTCCAGTCGGCGCCAGGTACGCCAGATACCCTCTACGTCACGTGAAGAAGCAACAAGATCCGGCACCTGGTCTTCCGCCCCACAAGCAGTACACCAGATGCGGATGTCATCTTCACTTGGCCGCGTTTTCCCGGTTGCGATGCGAGACACTTTGGAAGGATGCCAGCCGCACAAAGCAGCCAGCCCCTTTCCTTCCAACCCGGCATCTTTCGCCAGTTCGCGAAGCCTGTCCGCAAGCATTTGACGAGCTTGCTGAACGCTGGAGGATTCCGATCGAGGCATGGCGATCAGACCGGCGCGTACCCTTCGTGCGGAGTCGCACGCCCCCAGACGGCCTCGAAGGATGCTGTGCACCACTTCGCCAACTCGGGATCTTCGACGTACTCGCGTTCCATCAGAACACCATCACCGCTGAAATAGTGGAAGAGGACGAGACTACTGTCAAATACCCAGAAGTCCACGGCAGGCACAGCAAGATCTTTGGCCGCCCTCCGGGGAAGCCAACGCACTTCTTCCCCGGCCAAGCAGTTGGTCAGTGTATAGGCGTACTCCCATTGCACATATTCACTCAAAGGTTCCGAGACAACGCGCGCCCTCCGCACTTTCACTCCACGACCAACGGCCGAGTGAACAGCGTCGTGCCAGCCTTCCCACCAGCTATCCCGATTTTCGGGCGTGAACTCTCTGTTCCCGTTGCGCCATTCCAAGTAGTCCGGGTCGCTACTGGCATAGTGGTCACGAACTTCAAGATGAATGGCGGAGGCCCTGGCCTTTGCCAGTGGCTCACGGGCGGGAGGCTTCACTCGGCTGGTCTCCATCCGGGCGCGGGATGTACTGAATCATGGCTTTGGGGAGGCGGATGATGCTCTCATGGCCCGGCACGCCGGTGCCGTGCCCGGGAAGGGAACCAATTTCCTGGCATGCCTTCACTTCTTCTTCCGTCGCGGTGTACGACTGGATCAGCAGATCGCCGGTGTCTTCGTCCAGCCAAATGGTGGGCGAGTCATCCTTGCCGGTGTTCGGAATGATTCCAAGGAAACGCAAGCGCATGGCAACCCCCTGTGCCGATCCAATTGCAGACGATTGCTTGATGGTTGGCCAGATAGTGAGGACCCGTCAAGAGTGCCTGAAGCCCTCGCGCAGCCTTGCCCCATATGGGGAACGGGCAGCACGAGGGCTATAGGGGCGCGGGGGTGGTCGCCGCACTCGACGGACGTTTCGTCTTCGGGTGCCATGGTCACGGTTTCGGCGGCGGGGTCAAACCCCCGGCCGCCGGGCGGCTAACTGGCGTCGGCCACACGTTCTTCCTCGACGCGGGCGAGGAAGAACGCGCGGACGTCCTCGGCGAACAGCTCCGGGACCTCCATCGCGGCGAAGTGGCCGCCGCTCTCGAACTCCGACCAGTGCCGGATGTCGAACAGCCGCTCCGCCAGCGGCCGTACCGACTGGGTGATGTCGTGCGCGAACACCGCCACGCCCATCGGCACCTTGCACGGCAAGGTGCCGCGCCGCACGTCGTGGTGCAGCCGCGCCGAGGAGGCCGCCGTGGCGGTCAGCCAGTACAGGGACACGTCGGTGAGTATCCGCTCGTCGTCCACGGGGGTGGCGGGGTCGCTCCAGTGGGCGAACCGTTCGGCGATCCACACGAGTTGGCCGACCGGCGAGTCGGTGAGCGCGTAGCCGATGGTCTGCGGTGTGAGGGCCTGGAGAGCCTGGAAGGGCGGGCGGACGGCCATCAGCGCCCTGATCTTGTCGAGCCTGGCCTCGTCTTCGGCGGACACGGGGACGTCCGGATCGGGGCGCACCGGCAGGTAGTTGACGTGCACGCCGACGACGTGCTCCGGCGCGACCACGCCGAGGGCCTGGGAGATGCCCGAGCCGAAGTCGCCGCCCTGCGCGCCGTACCGCTCGTACCCGAGGCGGCGCATCAGCTCCGCCCAGGCCCGCGCGATCCGCGTGGCGTCCCAGCCGCGCTCGTGCGTGGGTCCGGAGAAGCCGTAGCCGGGGATGGACGGGATGACCAGGTGGAAGTCGCGCGACAGCGGCTCGATCACGTCCAGGAACTCCAGGAACGAGCCGGGCCAGCCGTGCGTGAGGACCAGCGGGAGCGCGTCCGGCTTCGGGGACCGCACGTGGACGAAGTGGATCGTCTGGTCCTCGATCTCGGTGGTGAAGTGGGGCAGTTCGTTGAGCCGGGCCTCGTGGGCACGCCAGTCGTAGCGGGTGCGCCAGTGGTCGGCCAGCTCCTTGAGGCGGGCGAGCGGGAAGCCGTAGTCCCAGCCCGCGTCGGCGACTTCGTTGGGCCAGCGGGTGCGGGCGAGGCGGTCACGGAGGTCGTCGAGGTCGGCCTGGGGGACGGCAACGCGGAACGGCTCGATGGCGTGGGAATCGGAAGGGGACACGGGATCTCCTGCGGGATCAGACCTGTGTTGGTTGCCCCCACATTAGCCCCTGAGTGTTGGTCCGGCCAACACATTAGAGTGGTCGGCATGGACGAGACCCCCGACCGCATGGCGAGGAAGCCGAGCTGGCTGATCACCCAGCTCGCCGTACACGCGCACCGACTGGCGATGGGCGGCTTCGCCGCCACGGGCGCGCGCGGCTACCACTACCGCGTCCTCGGGGCGTTGCACGAGTTCGGGCCGTCGAGCCAGGCCGACATCGGCCGCCGGTGCCGCATCGACCGCAGCGACGTCGTGGCGGTCGTGAACCAGCTCGTCGCGAACGGTCACGTGGACCGCTCGCCGGACCCGGAGCACGGGCGGCGCAACAGGGTCACGCTCACCCCGACGGGCCTCCAACAGCTGCGGCGCATGGACGAGGTGCTAGACGAGGTGCAGGACGACCTGCTGCGCCCCCTCACCCCAGCCGACCGCGAAACGTTCACGCGCCTCCTGACCCAGGTCCTCATCCACCACGAACAGGACTGACGCACGTTCGCGGCGGCAGCCGCCGCCTGGGGCCGTACGCCCCAGGTCCCCGGCCCGGGAGGACGAAGCCCTCCCGGACCGGGGGCCGTCAGCCGATCAGGAGGACGCGTCTCCTGTGCTGCCGGCTTCCGCGGTGGCGGTCAGGCAGGGGCCGCTCCTCCGCTCCGCCGTCCTCTTGCTCATTCCTCGTCGTCATCGTCGTCGTAGTCGCCGCGCTCCTCCGCGATGTCCTCAAGGTGGGCGAGAAGCTCATCGACGAGCGGGCTCTCTTCCGCCCACCACGGGGCGGCCCTGCGCTCCCCGGAAGGCTGCTCGCTGAGCGCGGGGGCGACCGCGTCCAGCCAGGGATAGGCCACACCCGCTTCGACGGGCGTGTCGTAGTCGTCGGGGTCGAAATCCATCTCGTCGATGTCGCGGATCCTGGGAACAGGCACCGGCGACTGCTCGTGCCTCACCATCCACGTGTTGCGGAAGAAGTCGAACCGCAGGTGGTAGCAGTCGTCCGTCTCGGTGAAGACGATCGGCGGGACGAGGAAGTGCGCCGCACCGACGGTGGCCGCCACATCGATGTAGTTCGCGGGCAGGCCGCTGGAGTTCCAGCAGGCCGCGAAGTTCACCGGGGCGAGCGGCTCTTTGCCGAGGACGTGGATCTGGTTGCCCCGGACCACGAACTTCTCCGGGTCGAGGACCACGTCCTGGCCCAGCATGAGGAGGGGCGCCGGCATGATGTGCGCCCTGGCGAAGGACTGCGCCGCCTCGTGGAGGCCGACGACGTCGCCAAGGCGTGTGGCGCCGAACCTGCCCTGGGCGTGGAACGGGCAGCACGACTCCGTCTCCTCCGGCTCGGGGAAGAGCAGGGACTTGTCGAATGCCGCGACCGCGTCCGCCGTGCGCCGGCCGCCTTCGCCACGCCGCTCGGCGAGGAAGCCGGGAATCCAGTCCGTGCCCGTGGCCTGGATCACGGACGACCCGCACGCGTCGCGGAAGGCCGTCCCGCCGAGCTTGCAGTTGAAGTAGTCGAGCAGCGTGATCGCGGCGCACTCGGTGAGCGAGAGCCCGTCGTCCTTGGCGAACCAGAAGTCGTAGCCGTTCGCGACGAAGTCCACCCCGCGGAACCGCTTGTGGACGAACGGCTCACTCGCCGCGTCACCGGTCCGCGGGCCGTCCCAGTGCGCGGCGGCGACCTGGTTGTAGTACGCGTCGGCGTGCCGGGCGAGCTCCGGGGCGAAGACACTTTCGCCGGTCAGGTAGCAGGCCTTGCTGAACAGCGCGCCGATCCCCTCGTCGTGAGCGATCCCGGACTCGGCCTGCTCGAAGACGAGTTCGGTGCGCAGGAAGACCTTGCGGCCGTGGCGGTAGGGCGCGCCCTCGTGCTCGTACCGCTGGTCGAAGATGACGCAAGTGAAGGGCTCGATGTCGGTGAGGGCGGTGCCTCCGGCGAGGTCGAGCGCGGGCTCGCCCGAGCCGCCGGTGAGGTAGAGCAGCACTGTGTAACGGGACACGTGTCCGCGGGCGGCGTCGTAGTAGGGCGTGTCCCGGTGGTGGTGGAAGTTGGCGTCGCCGGGCTCGAAGCGGTTGCACCGGAACACCGGATTCACGTGCGAGAAGCCGTCGAGCACCGCCGCGGGCAGCGCCCTGGACACCGCCTCGGTGAGCGCGTCGGCCAGCAGCGCCGAGTGGAAGATGTAGCGTGCACCGCCACGGGAGCCGGAGTTGAGCGGCGGGACGTAGAGGTCCAGCTCGTCCAGGCCCTCGATGCGGGCGCGATCGGCGTCCGGCAGCCGCAGCCGCGCCGCGTACGCGTCCTGCGCGAGCTCCACGGGCGCGGTGAGCGTGAGTTCCAGGGGCACGTCCGCGAAGAGCCGGTCCAGCGGCACGATGTTCTCGAAGGTACGGAACGACAGCTCACGTGGGTCCACGAACACCGCGGCCAGGTGGGGCGCGCCCTCGCTGGGCCGGGCGAACAGCTCGCGCGCCGCCTCGTCGATACGCTCCGTGTCGACGAAACGCACCGCCTTGAAACGCGCCGTCGGGTGCCAGGAGACCGACAGCCCGTCGATCACGGCGGCGGCCTCGGTGTCGGTCGCGTCGACCTCGGCGCGGTAGCGGGCCACCTCGTCCTCGGAGGCCGGGCCGGCCGACAGGGCGAAGAAACGGTCACGGAGTTCGGCGCTCATACGCTCCTCCAGAAGCTGCGCAGCGCGGACGGGAGCTGCGGGGCGGACGCCAGCACCTGCACACCGGCGTCGGAGACGTCCCGGCGGTGGAGGAGCAGGCGCGTGAGGGAACCGGCGAACGGTGCCTCGATCAGGGCCTGTGCGCCATCGGCGCCGATCCGGTTGTACCGGAGGTCGAGCGCCTCAAGCCGCTCGAAACGTGCCAGCGCGCGCACGCCCTCGCCGGTGAGCCGGTTGTACTGGAGGTGCAGCCGCCGTATGTCGCCGAAGCTCCCGGAGGTCGCGAGGGCTGCCGCGCCGTCGTCGCCGATGCCGCAGTAGCGCAGGTCGAGCGTCTCGATCCGCCCGGTCGAGGCCGCGGCGGCGAGGGCCTCTGCGCCGGGATCGCCGATGCGGAAGTACGAGAGGTCCAGCTCACGGACCCCGCCGAGGTCGAGGTCCGCGAGGCCACCGGCCTCGTGAGGCGGCGGCGGGAGCGGCATGTCGTACTCGTCGATGTCGGGCCCGGCGCTGAAGTACTCGGCGTCCGACTCCTCGGCGGCGGCGCCCGGCTTGATCCGCAGGCGGGTCACGAACCGGCCCTGCCGGGCCTCGGCTATGCGTGCGGGTGCCTCCCGCGACCAGTCGACGGCCACCTTGGTGGCGAAGCCGTGGCAGCGCGCGACAGCCGTCACTCCTTCTGGCAGTTCGGCGTCCCAGCTCTCCTGATGCTCCTCCGTCAGCCGGTCGATCTCGCTCCGCAGTGCCTCGCGTTCACGGTCCCGCACCTCGCGCGCGAGCCGCAGTTCCAGCTGGATGAGCCTGCCCCGGGCGTCGTCCTGCTCCGACAGCACGTCGCTGTACGCGCGCCAGGCGGCGAGGTCGTCCGGGCTTTCCTGTAGCAAATGTTCCAGTGGGGTCGTTCCCATGCGGAGCACTCTAGGGGCGGCCGCTGACAGCCGACCGGGCCGCCTTTCGAGAGGCAAGGCCCACCGTGGCCAACGGATGACGGCCGCCCGGTCCTCACACGGCGACGAGCCCGCACCGCTCCCGCCGCAGCAGGGAACGGGAGTCCCCGACCGTCCCGACGACCACGGCGTCCGCGTCCTCGGCAAGCGCTGCCGCGAGGTCCCGCCGGAGCCTCCAAGTGACGGGGCAACGCGGCTACGCCGGGGCGTCGTCGGCGTGGAACTGGGCCAGCAGCATCTCGGTGAGGGCGGCGACGTCGTCGTCCACCATCGGGACTCCCGTCATGCCCATGCGGTGCAGCAGCGTGCCCACCGTGACGTCGATGAAGAACAGGACCCGCTGCTCCGGCTCGTCCAGCGCCTCCTGGAGCGCGATGCGGTACGGGTCCTGGAGGCGCGTGGCCAGGATCTCCCGCAGGGCGGGATCGCTCACCGCGTCGCTGAACACGCCCGCGAACGCGTCCCCCACCCCCGGCTCGCCGATCTTCGCCGCGACCCAGCGGACGGCCGAGGCCAGCATCCCGGCGCGGCTCCCGCCGTCGAGCGGCGCGGGGCCGAACGCGTCCAGCAGGCAGTCCACGATCAGCGCGCCCTTCGTCGGCCAGCGCCGGTAGACGGTCGACTTGGCGACACCGGCGGCGGCGGCGATGCGGTCCACGGTGGCGCGGGCGTAGCCGAGTTCGTGGACGGTGCGCAGCGTGGCGGCGAACACCTCGGCGTCCAGGGCGGCGCGCGGGCGGCCCGGCGGCCGGGCGGAGGGGGGCGGGGGCGGGGTCATACCGGCACGATACCGGGTTACGCTACTCTTGGTTTCGATACTCAAGGTATCGATACTTGAGGTCGCGGAAACCCATGGACAAGGAGCGGACCATGAACGACATCCCCGCCGGACGGCCCCAGGAGCCGGACTGGGACACGGCGACCGCCGCCCAACTCACCGCCTACCGCGACGCGGAGAACCGCTTCCGCGCCTCCGCGGCGATACGGCCGATCACCGGCGCACCCCACCCCGGCGCGGCGATCCGCTGGCAGACGATCGCCCTGCCCGGCCGCGACCTGCCCGTCCGCGTGTACCGCCCGGCGTCCGCGGGCGACGGCGGAACGGGCCTGCCGCTCGTGGTCCACGTCCACGGCGGCGGGTTCGTGGGCACGGCCGTCCAGTCCGACTGGGTGAACAGCCACCTCGCCGCCCGGCTCCCGGCCCTCGTCGTCTCCGTCGAACACCGCCTCCTCGCCCACGACACGCCCCTGTCCGACGCCGCCGACGACGGCTGGGACACGCTCGCCCACGTGCTGGGGAACGCGGCCGAGTGGGGCGTGGACCCGTCGC
Organism: Streptomyces sp. MS19; assembly: GCF_047200595.1. NCBI lineage: Bacteria > Bacillati > Actinomycetota > Actinomycetes > Kitasatosporales > Streptomycetaceae > Streptomyces > Streptomyces sp. MS19. The sequence continues at coordinate 196,962 of NZ_JBJZOH010000005.1, forward strand.
GGGCAGCCCTGTTCGGCGAGAGCTGCGGCGGGCTGATCAGCGCGCTGGCGGCGATCCGGGCGCGGGAGGCGGGCGTTCGGCTCCGGGCGCAGGTGCTGGTCAACCCGGCCACTGACGTGACCGCGGCGATGTTCGACCACCCCTCGATGACCGAGCACGCCCGCACCCCGACGCTCGCCGCGCCGACCCTGCGGCTGTTCCGGCGGCTCGCCGTACCGGCCGGGACCGACCCGCGCGGCCTCTCGCCGCTGCACGCCGACGACTTGGGCGGGCTGGCCCCCGCGCTCGTCGTGGTGCCGACCCACGACCCGCTGGCCGACCACGGCCGCCGTTACGCGCAACGCCTCCGGGCGGCGGGGACACCGGCGCGCCTGTCCGAACTCCCGGGCGTGGGCCACGCGTTCCTCAGTCTGCCGGGGCTGGTGCCGGAGGCCGAGGCGGCGCGGGACGAGATCCTGGCGTTCCTCGCGGAGTCGTTCTCCGGGGAGGGCGACGCACGCTGACGGCGGCGCCGTGGCGGAGGCCGGGCGGGGACCGAACGGCGGGCGGGCGGAGGCCCGTTCAGTCGATCTCGCCGCGCACGACCGCCGCGTACCGGCCGCCCAGCGTGACGCGCAGCCGGGCGAGCTGCGCCCCGGTCGTCGCCCACCACTCCTCGCCGGGGCGCCCGTCGGCCAGCTCCGCCCGGACCAGGGTGTCGATCTCCGCAACGTGTCGCGCGAACGTCGGCGCCCACTCCTGCTCGTCCGCCCGGAGGAACGGCGAGCGCCGCAGCGGGAGCAGATTGACCGGCGTCAGCCGGTCGGAGCCGGCCGCCCCGCCGGAGTCCGGGCCGCCACCCGCCGGGCGCGGAAGTCCGTCCGTGCGTCGCGGGCCTGGGCGCGCCGCCACTGCCACAGCCCGGCCGCCGTGGCCGGCACGGCCTCACGAGGCTTTGTCGGAGACCAGGGCGGGAGCGTACTGCGGACCAACGCGCCCCCGGCAGCCCGCGCAGAGCGGCGGAGGTTTCCCTCATCGAGCAACAACAGGCAACAACCGGAGGGGAGTTGAACACCCTGAAGCGCTCCTAGAGTGACGCCACCCGCACGGGTCCGCCCGTCACCTGAGCTTCCGAGGAGCCGCATGACGTCCCACCGCGCACGACTCGCCGCAGCCGCCCTGCCCCTGGCCCTGGCCGCCACCGCCCTGATCACCGCCCCCTCCGCGTCGGCGGGCGCGGCCGGTGCCGAGGCGTGTACCCACCCGTCGTGGAGCAACAAGGACGACGGCTGGGGCGGCCTCAACAAGACCTCGGGCACCGCCCCGCTGCGCACCGGGCCCAACGAGGGCTGCGGCGTCGTCGCCAACGTCAACACGAGCCAGGTCCTCTACTACCACTGCTACACCTTCAACTCGTCCGGCAACTCGTGGAGCCACGTCCGCATCAAGGGCACGCAGACCCAGGGCTGGATCTGGGACGAGCACCTGACGTTCCACGGCTCCACGGTCGGCTGCTGACCCGGTCCCGGCCCGCCGCGCCGGACGGCGCGCGGCGGCTTCTCCGCGCGCCCGCGGGGGTTTCCGTTCTTCGGCAACATCAGGCAACAGTCCGGCGCCTCCTCCGCGTTCACCGTCGTCCTAGGGTGACGTCGCCCCACTGATCCACCGGGCATGCCCGTCCCGAGGAGCCCCTATGAAGTCCCTCCGCACCGCTCTCGCCGCAGCCGCCCTCCCCCTGGTGCTCGCCGCCACCGCCCTGGTCGCCGCACCCACCGCCTCGGCGGGCGAGACAGGCGCCGCCGCCTACTGCCCCCAGCCCGCGCACCAGAACAAGGACAGCGACTTCTCCTGGATCTGGTCGTCCCTCGGCTCGGCGCCCCTGCGCAGCGGTCCGAGCAGCGACTGCCCCACCGTCGTCAACGTCTACCCGGACACGAAATTCTTCTTCCACTGCTACTGGGTCAACAAGTACGGCAACGCGTGGACGTTCGTCCGCATCGAGGGCACCCAGATCTACGGCTGGATGTACGAGGGCAACATCGGCTGGGGCGGCTCGGCCGAGCCCTGCGACTGACCACACCCCCGGACAACCTCCGGACGAACCCAGGAGCCTCCATGACGTCCCACCGCGCGAAGCTCACCGCCACGGCCATCCCCCTGGTGCTGGCCGCCACCGCCCTGATCACCGCCCCCACCGCCTCGGCGGGCGAGGCCATAGCCTGCACCCACCCGTCGTCGAGCAACAAGGACGCCGACACGGGCCGCCTCAAGGGCCCGAACCGCGCCAGCGTGCCCGTCCACTCAGGACCGGCGGGGAGCTGTTCCGAGGTCGGCCGCTTCGCGTACACCGCCACCGCGTACTACCACTGCTACCGCCTCAACTCGGCCGGCAACACCTGGACCCACCTGCGGGTGGACTACGCCGGTGACAACGACGTCAGCGGCTGGGTCTGGGACGAGTACCTGAACGACGGCGGCTCCATCTACCACTGCTGACCTCTCCCCGCCCCCCGAGGAAGGACCCATGAAACCGCGCGCCCGACTCGCCGCGCTCCTCCCCCTGACCATCGCCGCGACCACACTCGCCGTCACGCCCGCCGCCATGGCGGACACCCAGGGCGCCGCCGCCGAGTGCTACCACCCGTGGTGGGAGAACAAGGACAGCGACACCGGCAGGACGTACGAGGGCTCGTACTCCCTCCGCACCGGCCCCAACCAGGGCTGTTCCACGGTGACTCCCGTCATCCAGTCGAACGTGCTCTTCTACCACTGCTTCGTCACCAACACGGCCGGCAACACCTGGACCCACGTCCGCGTCAACATGAGCGGCAACGACTACTGGGGCTGGATCTGGGACGGCAACCTGACGGACAACGGTTCCAGGGTCCGCTGCTGAACCGAACGCTCTCGTCCCTCTCCTTCCCCTCCCGCGGCGCCGGCCCGGCTCGCCCCCGCGACCGGACCGGCGCCGTACCCCCGTCGGCCCCCGTCTCAGGCCCCCCGCCGCAGGACCCGGCCCGCCCCGGGCGTCCGGGTCAGTTCGCCGCCGAGCAGCCCCGGCACCCCGTTGACCAGCACCGTCGAGAAGCCGGTGGACAGCTGCCACGGCTCGTCGTACGTCGAACGGTCGGTGACGGCCGCCGGGTCGAAGACGGCGACGTCGGCCGCCGCGCCCTCCCGCAGCACACCCCGGTCGGTCAGCCCGATCCGCGACGCTGGCAGCGACGTCATCTTCCGCACCGCGTCCTCCAGCGTGAGCACGCCGCGCTCCCGCACGTACCGGCCCAGAACCCGCGAGAACGTGCCGAAGCTGCGCGGATGCGGACGGCCGGTCCGCTCGTCCGTCATCACCCAGCCGTCGCTGGCGACCGACACCCACGGGTGCCGCAGCACGGCCGTCACGTCGTCCTCGCTCATCGCGTGGTTGACGATCGCGACGCTGCACCGGTGGCTCTCCAGCACGCGCAGCGCCGCCTCGGCCGGGTCGGTGCCCTCGGCGCGGCCGATCCCGGCGATCGACCGCCCGACGCTGCCGCTGTAACGGCCCTCGGGCAGCGCCGCGACGACGACGCCCTCGGGGTCGATGTCCCGGCCGAAACGCGCCCGCAGCTCACCGGCGATCCGCTCGCGCGCGGCCGGGTCGGCGAGGCGGCCGAGGGTCGCGTCCACACCGCCGTCCACGGCCCAGGCGGGCAGCCGGGAGATCAGGCCCGTGCTGGACGCGGTGTACGGGTAGACGTCGGCCGTCACGTCCACGCCGCGCTCGCGGGCGGCGTCGAGGAGGGCGAGCGCCTCGGTGACGGCGCCGTGGTTCTCCGGGCCCATGGCCTTGAGGTGGGAGATCTCCAGCCGGGCGCCGGCCGCCTCGGCGGTGCCGATGGCCTCGCGCACGGCGTCGATGACGTGGGACGACTCGTTGCGCATGTGCGTCGAGTACAGCAGCCCGTGGGCGGCGGCGGTGCGGACGAGGGCGCGTACCTCGTCGGTCGCCGCGAACAGGCCGGGGGTGTAGATCAGGCCGGTGGAGAACCCGACGACGCCCTGCCGCGCGGCGTCCTCGACGAGCGCGCGCATGCGCCGCAGCTCGTCCTCGTCCGGCGCGCGGTCCGCCATGCCGAGGACGGCGAGACGCACGGCGTTGTGACCCAGCTGGAAGGCCAGGTTCACACCGGGGTTGACAGCTGTCATCGCGGCGCGGAACCCGTCGGTGTCCTTCCAGGTCCAGCTCAGCGCCGATCCGTCGAGCGCCCCCGAGCGCGGCAGCATGCCGCCTTCGTCCACCGGGAACGGCGAGTGGCCGCAGTTCCCGGTGACGAGTGTGGTGACGCCCTGCGTGAGCTGGGTGTCGGCGCCCGGAGTGGGTTCGAGGGAGTAGTCGGCGTGTGAGTGGAGGTCGATGAACCCGGGGGTGACGACCTGGCCGGTGGCGTCGATCTCCCGGCGCGCGGCGAGCGGTTCGGTGGCCAGCGCGGCAATCCTGCCGTCGCGGACGCCGACGTGCAGCGGGCGCGCGGGGGCGCCCGTACCGTCCACGACGAGGCCGCCGTTGAGGGCGATGTCGAGGGCAGGTGACACGGTGGACACGGTGGGTCTCCCTCCCTAGAGCGTCTCGACCAGCAGGATTCCGGCGTACATCACGCAGACCGGTATCAGGACGAGGAAGCCGGTGAGGATCATGTTGTTCAGCCGGGTGGAGCGCGCCAGGCCCATGGAGCCGACCATGTTGGCGTTCGGGAAGGGCCCGTACGTGTCGGCCTTCGAGGCGAAGAGCAGCACGATCACCCAGGCGCCCACGCCCACGCCCACGTCGCCCGCGAGCGAACCGAAGACCTGGTCGAGCAGCACCACCTGCGCGGCCGTCGCGCCCGGCACGCCCACCCAGCCGAGCAGCGCGATGACCAGGGCGAAGACGAACGGGGACAGGCCGCCGAGGCTGTCGCCCCACGTGTCGAGGATGACCTCGAACGGCGCGAGTCCGTCCACCGCCAGGAACAGCGCGGCCAGCAGCCAGAAGAGGAGGAAGACGTCCACGAGCCGCCCGGCGCCCGCGTACATCGTCTTCGCCACCTCGGTCGGCGTCAGCCCGCCCGCGAGGCCGGCGGCGACGCCCATGGCGGGCAGCGCGAGCAGCGGGAACGCGGTGCCCGCCTCAGAGATGATCGCGTAGACGACGCTGGCGACCAGGACGATGCCGAAGGCGGCCGTGGCGCGGGAGCTGCGGCGGTCGCCGGGCCCGTCCTCCTCGTCGAAGCCCTCCCCCTCGTAGTCGTCGCCGGTGTTCTCGGTGCGGCGCTGCATCCACGGGGTGATCAGCAGGCCGGCGATCACGGACAGCACGGCGAGCGGGCCGGCGCCGTACAGCAGGTACTTGAGGTAGCCGACCTCGGCGGCGTCCATGATGGCGACGTTCGACCCGGCGAAGGGCGCGAGGGCGAGGCCGGCGCAGCCGCCGATGAACATCATCGACGCGGTCGCCGAGCGCGTGAAGCCCAGGCGGGCGACGATCGGCAGCAGCAGCGGCGCGGCGATGGCCAGGGCGCCGGCGAGCGTGCCGAGGCTGGCGACGAGGACCAGGCAGGACAGGATCACGCCGAACGTGACCGCCGTCCTGTTCGTCTCGCCGACCAGCCGCATGACGCCGCGCACGATCGTCGCGGCCACGCCGGTGGTGCGCAGGACCTCGCCGACACCGGCGCCGAGCATGATGACGAGGCCGATCATCGTCACCGGGTCGGCGAGCGAGGAGCCGAGCATGTCGCCGATGCCCTTGGGGTTCGGCTGGAGGATCAGCAGCGCGGAGACGATGGCCGTGACGGTCGCGACCATGATGTCCATGCCGAGCAGGGCGAGCGCGGCGTACAGGACGATCGGGGTGAGTCCCCACAGCGTGGCGCCGTCCACGAACGGGCCGATCGCGGCGGACAGGAGGAGTCCGGCGGCGGCGGTGCCGTTGCGTATGTTCCGGCGCAGCGGGGACGGGCCGGTGGCGGTGGGCGGTCTCGTCTCCGTCTTCCGCGCCGCCCGGTCGGTGGCGAGGTGCGTGTCGCTCATGTGGTGCTCCTTGGGTCCATGACGGTGGCGAGCAGCTGCTCGACGGTCTGGGCGGACCGCAGCGTCTCGAACCGGAGGCCGCCCGAGGGGTCGCGGCGCACGCCGTGGACCGCCGGTTCGGGCAGGCTGTTGTAGTGGAAGGGGGTGGAGAAGTAGTAGGCGCCCGTGTCGAGGAGGGTGACGATGTCCCCCGGGTCGACGGGCGGCAGCGGGCGTGCCTGGGCGACGAGGTCGCCGGCGAAGCAGCAGGGGCCCGCGATGTCCTGGGCGACGGGCTCGCCGGTCTTGGCGGTGCCGGTCGGGTCGTGCGCACAGACGCGCAGGGGCCAGGAGTCGGGGGCGAAGACCGTGCGGGTGGCGACCTGCGCCCCGGCGTGGCAGATGGCGATGGGGCGTCCGCCCGCGCTCTTGGTGTACTCGACGTAGGCGGCGATGAAACCGTTCTTCGCGAGCAGGGAGCGGCCGAATTCGGTGACGATCTCGTACCCGCCGTCGAACAGCGCGGGCGCCTGGGCGCGCAGCGCGGCCACGTAGTCGGCGAACGTGGGGGTCACCTCGTCGCCGTCGAAGTTCACGGGCAGGCCGCCGCCGATGTCGATACCGGTGATCTGGCGGCGCCCGGCGGCGGCGTTCACCTTGTCGGCGAACGCGACGGCCGCGGCGACGCCCTCGGCGATCCGGGCGAGCGGCACGCCCTGCGACCCGACGTGGGTGTGCAGCCAGGTCAGCCAGGGGCGGTCGAGGTAGGCGCGGACGAGCCGCTCCTCGTTCCCCTCGTCGCGCAGGGTGATGCCGAACTTGGAGGTGGCCGTCGCCGTGCTCATGGCCACGATGGAGCCGCTGCCGACCTGCGGGTTGACGCGGACGCCGAGCCGCGAGGCGCTGGGGGTCTCCCGCGTGGCCAGGAGGGCGTCGATGCGCTCCAGCTCCTGGAAGTTGTCGGCGTTGACGGCGATGCCGAGGTCCAGCGCGTGGGCCAGCTCGGCGCGGGTCTTTGCCGGGGAGTCCAGCACGATCCGCTCGGGCGCGAACCCGGCGGCCAGCGCCTGCGCCAGCTCGCCGGGGCTGGCGACCTCGCAGCCCATGCCGAGGCGGCGCAGTTCGGCGAGGACGGGTATCAGGCTGTTCGCCTTGGCGGCGAAGGTGTGGAGGACGGGCGCGGCGGTCCCGGCGAACGCGTCGTGCAGCGCGGTCACCGTCGCCGCGACGCCGTCGAGGTCGAGGAAACCGGCCAGCAGGGCGTCCTCGGGGTCGAGGAGCCGCCGGTGGACGGCGGCGCGCAGGATGTCCTCGCGCCGCTTCGCCGCCTGGAAGTCGTTCACACCGCACCTTTCACGCGTCACACTCATATGACGTCCTGTGGGGGTCTTTTTGGCTCACCGTCCGGCTGTCGTGCCCAGGACGAGAGGTGCGTTCATGCTGCACGCAGTGGCCCGCGCGCGTCTTCATGCGTCCGGACGGGATTCGCGGCACGGCCCGGTGCGCGCGCCCAAGCCGTACGGCCCGGGACGGCCCGCCTGTGCCGTGACACCACGCACGGGCCGGTTTTCGTGCGGGGGGACGGACGTCAGGCGTCGCAGCCCGGCTCACGCTCCAGCAGCCGCAGCTGGAGGTGCGCGAGGAGGCGGCTGTCCGCGCTGCCCAGGTCGATACCGCACTTGTCGCGCAACCGCTGCACGCGGTAGCGGAACGTGTTGGGGTGCACGCCGAGCGCGCGCGACGCGGCGGGCATGTCCCCGAAGTGGTCCAGGTAGGCGCGCAGCGTCTCCACGAGGTCGCCCCGGTGCCGCGCGTCCATCGCCAGCAGCCGCGCCACCGGCGTACCGGCGGGCAGCTCCGCGCCGCGCAGCGCCTCCGACACCCGCAACAGGGCGACGGCCTCCGTCAGTTCGCCCACGCGCGCGATGACGCGCCCCGACTCGGCGAACCGCAGCGCCCGTACCGCCAGCTCCGCCGTACGCCGCGACGCCGCCGCCTGTTCGAGACGCGCCGCGACCTCGCCGACCCCGATGCGCACCGACGCGCCGAACACCGCCCCGAGCTGCTGCGCCAGGAACGACGCGCGCTGCCCCACCTGCGCGGCGGCCCGTTCCGCGTCCGCCGCCAGGTCGCCGACCAGCACCAGCGCGTCACGCCCGGACGGGACGACGACGGCCTGGTGCCCGTACGCCGCGCAGTGCAGCGCCAGCAGGTCCTGGAGCCGCCCGGGGCTCTCCCCCGTCCCGGCCCCGGCGCACACGGCCAGCACGGCGCACGGTCCGTCCGACGGCAGCGCCATCCGCACCGCCGCCATGTCCACCTGGTCCACCGGCGCGTTCCCGTCGAGCAGCGCCCGTACGGCGTCCTGCGTCAGGCGCGCCTCGCCCGCGCGCCGCGACCGGTGGTGCAGCAGGTGCGGGGTGGCGGCGCGCGCGGCGGCGCGCAGCGTGTCGGACGCGCCGGGCGGCAGCGGGCCGCCCGCCGCCGCGACCCAGATCGAACCGAGGATCTCCCCGGCCGCCGAGACGGCGACCGCCAGCCGTTCCGGCACCGCGCCCCCGGCGGGCCGGTGCACGACGTCGCCCGACGCCCACAGCGCCGAGAAGAACCCGGCCTCGCGCAGCGCCGCCACGCGCCACTGCGGCACACGGCGGCCCAGGATCGTCAGCTGCCGCAGCTCGTCCACGTCCGCGTCGGTCGTCGAGTAGGCGAGGACGCGCGAGTGCACGTCCTCGATGGTCACCGCGCCGCCGACCAGCGCCGCGACCGCCTCCGCCAGCCCGTCGAGGTCGCCGAGCGCGACCTGCTCGATCTCCGGGTCCGCCGGAATCCCGGCGGCGGCCAGCCACGCGCGCGCCGAGCCGACAAGCTGCGCCCAGCCGACCCACGCCGTGCGGAAGAGGACCGCGACACCCGCCTCGCCGGCCGCCGCCCGCAGCGCCCCGCCCGGCGGGCCCGGCCGCGTCTGCCGGAACACGACGGCCACCGCGCCCGAGCGGCCCGCCTGCCGCACCAGGTCCACGGCCGCGTGCGACTGCGGGTCGATCCCCACCGCGAGCACCACCTGCCCGGCGGGCAGCTCCGGCTCCTGCGCGTCCCAGACGGTCACGCCCTGGACGCGGGCGCCGAGGCCCTGCGGGGCGGCGAACAGTTCGAGCGCGCCCGCGCCGACGACGGCGAGGAGCCGTTCCAGCGTGCCGTCCGGGTCGGTACCGGAGAGCGCCATGTCCTACCTCCCAGACGGTGTCACGGTGAGTGAGGACGGCGGGCGATCCGCCCCGACCGCTCCCCGGCCACCGCGCCGCAGGTGAACACCACCCTCACCCCCTTGCTACCACCCGGACGGCCCCAACGCCAAAGGCATCACCTCCACGGAACGTGACACTCGCCCCCGGCCTGCCCGAGGAGGGCCCCGGGCCACTGGCTAGGGTGGCGGCAGTGATCCGCATCTCACAGAGGAGGCGTCCATGTCGGTCCGCCGTGTCGTGCCCAACATCCGTTCCGAGGCCGCCGGGGAGAGCCGGGAGTTCTACGGCCTGCTCGGCTTCGAGGAGGTGATGAACCACGGCTGGATCATGACCCTCGCCTCCCCCACCGTCCCGGCGGCGCAGGTGAGCGTGATGAGCCACGACCTGACGGCCCCCGTCAGCCCCGACCTGAGCATCGAGGTGGACGACGTGGACGCCGTCCACGAGGCGGTCGTCGCGAGCGGCGCGGAGATCGTGCACCCCCTCCAGGACGAGGAGTGGGGCGTCCGCCGCTTCTTCACCCGCGACCCGTCCGGCCGCGTGATCAACGTCCTCTCGCACCGCTGACGAGCCCCGCGCGGCGCCCGGCACCGGCAGGGGCGGGGAACACCCTGCCGGACCGGCTCGCCGCCCTCGCGTGCGAGCCGGTGTGGGCGACCACCTGGGGCGACGATGCGAACGACTGCCTCGCCCCTCGCCCCTCGCCCCTCCCCCCTCGCCCGAGCCGTCGGACCCCGACGCGCCGGACGCTGGGAACGGGCCGCACGGGAAGCCCCGGGCGCTCGTCACCCGGGCGGCGGGACGACCGTTCGCCTGGGTCACCACGCACCACCCGGCCCCCGCCCTCCTCCACCGCGTCGCCCCACGCCACGGCCTGACCGGCGACGACTACGCGACGCTCGGCGCACGGCTGCGGCAGCAGTCCCCGGAACTACCCTGACGCAAGGGGCAGGCGGAGCGTGAAGAGGGCGCCGCCCTCGGGGGCCGTGGTGACGGTGAGGGTGCCGCCGTGGCGTGCGGCCACGTCGCGGGCGATCGCCAGGCCCAGGCCCGCGCCGCCCTCGTCGCGGCTGCGCGCGTCGTCCAGGCGCACGAAGCGCTCGAAGATCCGCTCGCGGTCCGCCTCCGGCACGCCCGCCCCGTCGTCCGCCACCTCGACCACCGCCGCCCCGTCGCGCCGCAGCACCGCGACGCGGACCGCGCCCGCCGCGTGCCGCTGCGCGTTGTCCAGCAGGTTTCCCAGCACACGGGCCAGTTGGGTCCGCGAGCCGGTGACCACCGGGTCGCCGCCCGTCTCCATGACGCGGACCGGGTGCCGGTCGCCCACGCGCTGCGCCGCCTCGTCCGCGACGAGCGTCCCGAGCCGTACGGGCTTCCCGGCGGGCCGCTCCCCCGCGTCGAGGCGGGCGAGGAGCAGCAGGTCGGCGGCGAGCGCCTGGAGCCGTACGGTGTCCTGCACGGCGCCGGGGACGTCCAGCAGCTCCGGGTGCGCCTGGCCCACTTCGAGCTGGGTGCGCAGCGACGCGATGGGGCTGCGCAGCTCGTGGGAGGCGTCGGCGACGAAGCGCCGCTGCCGTTCCACCGAGGACTCCAGGGCGGCCAGGGTCTCGTTGGTGGTCGTGGCGAGGCGGCCGATCTCGTCGCGCGTGGCGGGCTGCGGGACGCGGCGGCTGAGGTCGCCCGAGTGCGTGATGGCGTCCATCTCGCGGCGGATGCCCTCGACCGGGCGGAACGCGCGGCGGGTCAGCAGCCAGGTGGCGCCCGCGACGACGAGCAGGACGAACGGGAGGCCCGTGACGAGGGAGTCGCGCACGCTGTCCACCGCCACCTGCTCCAGGCCGAGGGGGGCGCCCGCCCAGACGACGACGTCCGTGCCGCGCGGGGTGGTCAGGTCGAGGGCGGCGAAGCGGTAGTCCCGGGACTCGCCGTCGATGACGGCGCTGCCGCTGCCGGACCTGATGTCGTCGGCGACCTCGCCGGGGGCGAGGGCCGTGCCGCCGTCACCGTCGTCGTCACCGTCCCCGTCGTCGTCCCCGTCGTCGTCCCCGTCGTCGTCACCGTCGTCGTCACCGTCACCGTCGTCGTCCGGCGGCGCCGTCGCGGGCACGTCACGCGCGGGAGCGGCCGGCGCCCGCGCCACCACCTCCCCGGTGCCGGTCCCCGAGATCGCCTCCAGGTCCTCCGTCGCAGCGAGCAGCGCGCCGCTGTCCCGGTCCACGACCTGCACCGGCACGTCCATCCCCAGGTCGAGGTCGGCGATCTCGGTGTCCGTGACGAGGCGGCCCGCGACGTCCCTGGCCGTGACCTCCGCCTGGAGGCCGACCTGCTGCCCCAGGTTGTCCCGCAGCGCGCTCAGCATGAACAGGCCCGCCGCCAGCAGCGCCAGCGCCACGACGACGGTCGCGCCCACGGCCGTACGCGCCCGGACGCTACCCACCGGTCGCCGCCAGCCGGTAACCGGCGCCGCGCACCGTCGCGATCAGCCCGGGGCCGAGCTTGCGCCGCAGCACGCTGACGTAGACCTCCACGATGTTGGGGTCACCGTCGTACGCGAAGTCCCAGCCGTGCTCCAGGATCTCCGCCTTGGAGACGACCTCGCCCGCCTGGCTCGCCAAATACTCCAGCACGGTGAACTCCTTCGCGGTCAACGTCACTTCGACCCCCTCCCGGGTCACGCGGCGGGTGGCGCGGTCCACGGTGAGCCCGCCGACGCGCAGCTCGGGCGACGCGCCGCGCCCGCCGCGCCTGCGCAGCAGGGCCCGGACGCGGGCGACGAGGACGACGTACGAGAACGGCTTCGTCAGGTAGTCGTCCGCGCCGGTGTCGAGGCCCTCGGCCTCGTCGTACTCGCCGTCCTTCGCCGTGAGCATCAGGATCGGCGTCTCGTCACCGGCCGCGCGCAGGGCCGCACAGACACGGTAACCGTTCATGCCGGGCAGCATGATGTCGAGGATGACCAGGTCGTAGCTGTTCTCCGTCGCCAGGTGCAGGCCGTCCGTCCCGGTGTGCACGACATCGACGGCGAAGCCCTCGGCCGTGAGCCCCCTGGCGAGGGACAGGGCGAGGCGCCGTTCGTCCTCCACGATCAGCACGCGCATGGACCCAGCTTGGCAAAGGACACCTGAAGAGATCTTCAGGTGACTTCAGGTCCGCTTCAGCGTCGGTCGGCCACAGTTCTTCCATCGGCACCGAAAGCCGGGACGAAACGGGAGGACTGTCATGAAGCGGAACACCATCATCGCCGTGGCCGCCGCGGGCGCCGTGATCGCGGGCGGTGGCCTCGCGGGGGCCGCGCTGGCCACCGGGGACGACGGCGGGGAGGTCAGGACGACGGCCTCGAACGGGTCGCTGTCCGCCCTGAACGCGGGCGCCGACGACACGGCGGACGACACCCGGGCCGACAGCCGGGACGACACCGGGGGCACCGACACCGCCGACGACGGCGGCCAGGCCGCACCGGCCGGTGACGCCTCCGCCGCCGAACGGGCCGTCGCCACCGCGCTCGCCGAGCATGCGGGCGCCGTCACCGACGTCGAGCTGGACCGCGACCGCGACCGGGTGCTCGGCTGGGAGATCGACATCTACGGCGACGACGGCGAGTGGTACCGCGTCCGCGTCGCCGAGGACGGCGGCGAGGTCCTCGGCGGCGGGACCGGCACGGACGACGACGGTGACGACCTGGCCGAGGCCCGCGCGCTCACCGGCGACGGCGCGACCGACGCCGCCACCGCCATCCGCCTCGCCCAGGAGGAGACCTCCGGCACGCTGCGCGAGGCGTCCCTCGACGACGGCGCCTGGGAGCTGGAGCTGCGCGCCGAGGACGGAACCGAGTACGAGGTGCGCGTGGACCTCGCCACCGGCGACGTGACCGCGCGCGCAGACGACGACGGGGACGACGACTCCGACGATCAGGACGACCAGGACGACGGCGACGACGACTGACCCGCGCACCACCTCCCCACAGGCCGTGGGCCGGGACCCCTCCCGCCCCACGGCCCTCCGCCGTACCATCCCGCCATGCTCGTCGAACAGCGCACCCCCGACGACCCCGGCCTCGCCGCCCTCCTCGCCGACGCGTTCGCCGAACTGGTCCGCCGCTACGGCGCCCAGGGCCGCACGCCGCTGCACCCCGAGGCCGTCTGCCTCGTCGCCGTCCGCGACGGCCGCGCCGTCGCCTGCGGCGCCGTCCAGCCCACGGGCGTCCCCGGCACGGCCGAGATCAAGCGGATGTACGTCGCCCCCGCCGCCCGGCGCGGCGGCCTGGCCCGCGTCCTGCTCAGGGAACTGGAACGCCACGCCCGCGCCGCCGGCCACACCCGGCTGCTCCTCGCCACCGGCGTCGAGAACGACGCGGCGGGCGCGCTCTACACCGCCGAGGGCTACGCGCCGACCGCGTCGTTCGGGAAGTACGTCTCCGAGCCGTTCGCCCGCTGCTTCGCCAAGGACCTGGGCGCCCCGCCCGCCTGAGCCTGAAGGCCCCGCCCGGCCTCACCGCGGCGAGACGACCGCCCCCAGCAGCCCGGGACCCGTGTGCGCGCCCAGCACCGCGCCGACCTCGCTGACGTGCAGCTCCGCCACGTCCGGCAGCCGCCGCGCCAGCCGCTCCGCGAGCTGCGCCGCCCGTTCCTCCGCCGCCAGGTGGTGCACCGCGACATCGACCGGCCCGTTCCCCGCGTGCTCGACGGCCAGCTCCTCAAGCCGCGCGATGGCCCGCGACGCCGTCCGCACCTTCTCCCGCAACTCGATGCGCCCGCCCTTGAGTTCGAGCAGCGGCTTCACCGCGAGCGCCGAGCCGAGCAGCGCCTGCGCCGCGCCGATCCGGCCGCCGCGCCGCAGGTGCTCCAGCGTGTCCACGTAGAAGTACGCGCCCGCCGCACCGGCCCGTTTCCGCGCCGACGCCGCCGCCTCCTCCGGCGAGCCGCCCGCCGCGACGACCTCGGCCGCCGCCAGCACGCAGAAGCCGAGCGCCATCGCGATCAGCCCGGTGTCCACCACCGTGACGGGCACGGGCGCCCGCCGCGCCGCGACCAGCGCCGCGTCGTGCGTGCCGGAGATCTCCGACGACAGGTGCACCGAGACGATCTCCTCGGCCCCCGCCTCAGCCGCCGCACGGTAGGCCGCCGCGAACACCTCGGGCCCAGGGCGTGACGTCGTCACCGCCTGCCGCCGTTCCAGCGCGTCCGTCAGCCGCCGCGCCGTCTCCCCGGTGCCGTCCTCCAGCGCCTCGCCGCCGAGGACGACGGCGAGCGGCACGACCGTGATGCCGTGCCTGGCGGCCTGCGCGCGCGGCAGGTAGGCCGTGGAATCCGTGACGATGGCGACTGAACGGGGCATGAACCGGAGGGTACCCGGCGCCGCCCGCCCCACCCCATCCGATCCGCCGCCGCCCGTCACCTCGGCCGGCGTTTGCGCAGCCGCCCCGGCAGCTCGGCGCGGGTCTCGCCGGGATCGGCCTGCGGCGGCGGTTCACCGGCGGGCGCCCAGTGCCGCAAGGCCTCCGCCTCCATGCCGATGCGCTCGTGCAGTGCGTCGGCGTCGAGCCCCTCGTGCCGCCGGGCGCGGTCCTGCGCGGCGAAGCGCAGGGCGTCGGCGGAGTGGCGAACGCGCGTGACGCGGTCGCGCAGTTCCGGCAGCCGGGCGGCGATCCGCGTGCGGTCGGGCTCGGCTTCGGTCAGCGCCGTCAGCTCGGCGTCGAGCTGCCGCCCGTGGTCCTCCAGCTGCCCGAAGAGCGCGAGCGCCTCGCCGAGCGCCGGGTCGTCCACCGCGCCGCCCTGGAGCGTGACGCGCGTGCTGTCCAGCGAGGCGCGCAACTCCCTGCGTACGCGCGCCGCTTCGCCGACCACGCCCGGCTGCACGGAGCGCGCCGTCAGCTTGACGTCGGACACCGTGCGGCGCACCTCGCGCCGCGCCGTGTCCACCCCGCGCCGCACCGCGCGCGCACCGCGCACGACGAGCAGCACGAACAGCAGGAACGTCAGCGCCAGTACCCCGGCGAGGGCGATCTCCATGTCCGGCCCACCTCACATCCGCCGTCCGCCGTCTCCGGCCGTGCTCTCCCAAGAGTAGGGCCGCACGGCCGGAACGCGGCGGGACGATCCGGACGACCGGGGCCGACCGGGGCCGTTCAGGCGGGAACGATGTTGACCAGCTTCGGCGCGCGCACGATCACCTTGCGCACCTCGGCCCCGCCGAGCGCCGTGACGACGGCGGGCTCGGCCAGCGCCTGTGCCTCCAGCTCGGCGTCCGTGATCGCGGGCGGCACCTCCAGGCGCGCCCTAATCTTGCCGCGCACCTGGACGACGCACGTCACCGTCTCGTCCACCAGGTACGCCGGGTCCGCCACCGGGAAGTCGGCGGTGGTGACGCTGCCCTCGTGGCCGAGGCGCCGCCACAGCTCCTCCGCGATGTGCGGGGCGAGCGGCGCGACCAGCAGGACCAGCGTCTCGGCGGTCACGCGCGGGACGGACGGCAGCTTGGTGACGTGGTTGTTCAGCTCGGTGATCTTGGCGATCGCCGTGTTGAACCGCAGCGCGGCCAGGTCCTGCCGCACGCCGTCCACGGCCTTGTGCGTGGCGCGCAGCGTGGCGTCGTCCGGGGCGGTGTCTACGACCGTCACCTCGCCCGTCACCTCGTCCAGCACGTTCCGCCACAGGCGCTGGAGCAGCCGGTACTGGCCGACGACCGCGCGGGTCTCCCACGGCCTGGACATGTCCAGCGGACCCATGGCCATCTCGTAGAGGCGCAGCGTGTCGGCGCCGTAGGAGGCGAACACCTCGTCGGGCGAGACGACGTTCTTCAGGGACTTGCCGATCTTGCCCAGTTCGCGGCTGACCGGCTCGTCCTGCCACGTCCAGCTGCCGCCCTCGCCCTCCGCGACCTCGGCGGCGGGAACGGGGAAGCCGCGCGCGTCGCGGTAGACGTACGCCTGGATCATGCCCTGGTTGTACAGCTTGTGGTACGGCTCGGCCGAGGACACGTGGCCCAGGTCGAACAGCACCTTCTGCCAGAACCGGGCGTACAGCAGGTGCAGCACGGCGTGCTCGGCGCCGCCGACGTACAGGTCCACGCCGCCGGTGGACGCGCCCTCGCGCGGGCCCATCCAGTACCGCTCGATCTCGGGGTCCACGAGCGTGCGGTCGTTGCGCGGGTCCAGGTAGCGCAGGTGGTACCAGCACGAACCGGCCCAGTTCGGCATGGTGTTGGTCTCACGGCGGTACTTCCGCGGCCCGTCACCCAGGTCGAGGGTGACATGGGTCCACGCCTCGTTGCGCGACAGCGGCGTCTCGGGGCGGGTGTCGGCGTCGTCGGGGTCGAACGTGCGCGGCGAGTAGTCGTCCACCTCCGGCAGTTCCAGCGGCAGCATCGACTCGGGCAGCGCGTGCGCGACGCCGTCCTCGTCGTACACGATGGGGAACGGCTCGCCCCAGTACCGCTGGCGGCTGAACAGCCAGTCCCGCAGCCGGTAGTTGACCGTCCCCTCGCCCAGCCCCGACGCGGCCAGCCACTCCGTCATCCGCGCCTTCGCGTCGGCGACGGACAGGCCATCCAGCGTGACGCCCTCGCCCGCCGAGTTGACGATCTCCGCGTCCGGGGAGGCGTACGCGTCGTCCCACTCCGCCGGGTCGGTGCCGCGCCCGTCGCCGGGGCGCACGACACAGCGCATCGGCAGGTCGAAGGCGCGCGCGAACGCGAAGTCGCGGGTGTCGTGCGCCGGAACGGCCATGATCGCGCCGGTGCCGTAGCCCAGCAGCACGTAGTCGGCGACGAAGACCGGGATGTGCTCGCCGTTGGCGGGGTTGACGGCGTAGGCGCCGGTGAAGACGCCGGTCTTCTCGCGCGCGTCGGCCTGCCGCTCGACGTCCGACTTCCCGGCGGCCTGCTTGCGGTAGGCGGCCACGGCGTCGGCCGGGGTCGCGTGCCCGCCGGTCCACGCCTGCCGCGTGCCCGCCGGCCAGGCGGCCGGGACGACCGCGTCCACCAGCGGGTGCTCCGGCGCGAGCACCATGTAGGTGGCGCCGAACAGCGTGTCCTGCCGGGTGGTGAAGACGGTGACGGCGTCGTCGCCGACGCGGAAGTCGATCCGCGCGCCGTGCGACCGCCCGATCCAGTTGCGCTGCTGGAGCTTGATGGCCTCGGGCCAGTCCACGGTGTCCAGGTCGTCGATCAGCCGGTCCGCGTAGGCGGTGATCCGCATGTTCCACTGCCGCAGGCGGGACTTGAAGACCGGGAAGTTGCCGCGCTCGGAGCGCCCGTCGGCGGTGACCTCCTCGTTGGCCAGGACCGTGCCCAGCCCCGGGCACCAGTTCACGGGCGCGTCGGACGCGTACGCCAGGCGGTGGCCGCCCAGCACGTCCTCGCGCTCGGCGGCGCTCAGCGCCTCCCAGGGGCGCCCGTCCGGCGTCGCGCGCTCACCGGAGGCGAACTGCTCCACCAGCTCGGCGATCGGCCGCGCCCGCCCGGCGTCGGCGTCGTACCAGGAGTGGAAGATCTGGAGGAAGATCCACTGCGTCCAGCGGTAGTACTCGGGCTCGATCGTGGCGAACGAGCGGCGCTGGTCGTAGCCCAGGCCCAGGCGGCGCAGCTGCGTGCGGTACGTCGCGATGTTCGCCTCGGTGGAGACGCGCGGGTGCGTGCCGGTCTGGACGGCGTACTGCTCGGCGGGCAGGCCGAAGGCGTCGAAGCCCAGGGTGTGGAGGACGTTGTACCCGGTCATGCGGCGGTAGCGGGCGTACACGTCCGTCGCGATGTACCCCAGCGGGTGGCCGACGTGCAGCCCGGCGCCGGAGGGGTACGGGAACATGTCCATGATGAACTGCTTGGGGCGCGCCGCCACCTCCGGGTCGCCCGCCAGCCCGCCCGACGGGTTGGGCGCCTCGTACGTGCCGTTCGCCTCCCAGTAGTCCTGCCAGCGCGCTTCGATCTCACCGGCCAGGGCGGCGTCGTACTTGTGTGTCTCGCTCATCGTCTTCGAAGCTCCATCGGTCGTCACTGCCACGCCATGAAAAAACCCCTCGCGCAGGAGGGGTCCGCCGTGCTGACGTCGCTCACCGTTCGTCGTTCGTCAGCACGGCCGCGTAAGCAGGAGGCGTGCGGCACGCATGGCGCCAGGGTACCGCACGGCCCCGCCACACCCACCGGCGAAAACCGACGTCACCGCCCCGTCGTCCCCCGTGCCGGTCAGCGGCGGGCGTCCACCGCGCGGTCGTCCCATGCGGGCTCGGTCGTCTCGACCAGCGAGCCGTTCTCGCGCAGGAAGAGGAAGCGGTTGAACGAGCGGGCGAACCAGCGGTCGTGCGTGACGGCCACGATCGTCCCCTCGAACAGCCCGAGCGCGTCCTCCAGCGCCTCCGCCGAGTCGAGGTCGAGGTTGTCGGTCGGCTCGTCCAGCAACAGCAGGGTTGCGCCCGACAGTTCGAGCAGCAGGATGCGGAACCGCGCCCGCTGCCCGCCCGACAGGCTCCCGACGCGCTGCTCGGCCGACTTCGCGAGGCCGTACCTGTCGAGGGCGCGCGACGCCTCCTCGCGCGCCATCCCCCGGCGCGGGCCCTCACCCCGGTGCAGCACGTCGAGCAGCGTCCGGCCCTCCATGCCGCCGGCCGCCGACGACGACTGCCGGAACCACCCCGGCCGCACGCGCGCCCCCAGCCGCGCCGCACCGGTGGCCGCGACCGGGTCCGGCAGGTCATCGCCGACCGGCAGGTGCTCGGTGTCCGGGTCGGTGCCGCCGAGCGCGAGCAGCCGCAACAGGTGCGACTTCCCCGACCCGTTGGGGCCGGTGACCACCACCCGGTCCCCGAAGTGCACCTCCAGGTCGAACGGTTCGACAAGCCCAGGCAGCGCCAGCCGCTCGCAGACGACGCTGCGCTTCCCCGTACGACCGCCGTGCAGCCGCATCCCGAGCCGCTGCTTCACCGGCACGGCCTCGGGCGGCCCCGCCTCCTCGAAACGCCGCAGCCGGGTCTGGGCGGCCTGGTAGCGGGACGCCATGCCGTCGTTGAACTTCGCCTTCTGCCCCAGGGTGACGACGAGTTGGCGGATCTTCGCGTGCTCCTCGTCCCACCGGCGCCGCAGTTCCTCCAGGCGGCTGATCCGCTCGGCGCGGCCGTCGGCGTACGTGGCGAAGCCGCCGCCGTGCACCCACAGCCCGGCACCGGCCGGGCCGGGTTCGAGCGTCGCGATGCGGGTGGCGGTGCGGGCCAGCAGCTCGCGGTCGTGGCTGACCAGCAGCACGGCCTTCGGCGACTCCCCGAGGCGCGCCTCCAGCCACCGCTTGCCGGGGACGTCGAGCGCATTGTCCGGCTCGTCGAGCATCAGGACCTCGCTCGGGCCGCGCAACAGCGTCTCCAGCGCCAGCCGTTTGCGCTCACCACCCGACAGCGACGCGACCTCACGCCACCTCGCCCGCTCCCACGACAGGCCGAGCGCGGCCTGGCAGCAGACGTCCCAGAGCACCTCGGCCTCGTACCCCTGCGCGTCGCCCCAGTCGGACAGGGCCTGGGCGTAGGCGAGCTGGACGGGCTCGGCGTCCGACTCCATCATGGCGAGCTCGGCGGCGTCGAGCGCCCTGGCCGCGTCGCGGACAGCGGGGGGCGCGAGGCTCAGCAGCAGGTCGCGGACGAGCGCGCAGCCGGCCCCGACGTCCTGCGGCATCACACCGAGCGCACCGGACCGCGTGACGGCCCCCTCGTGCGGGGCGACCTCACCGGCGACGATACGCAGCAGCGTGGTCTTGCCCGCCCCATTCGGCCCGACAAGCGCCGTCCGCTGCCCCTCACCGACACGCAGCGAGACATCCGACAACAACGGCCGCCCATCAGCCAGCGCATAACTCACACCGGCAACATCAATATGCCCCACACACCACAGTCTGCACGCCCCCACACCACCCCGCCCACCGCTTTACTCCCGCTCCCCACGGTCACGCCGAAACCGGGCGTCGTACTCACCATGCGGTTCGAGCCCCACAGCCGCCCGCCGCGCATCCAACTCCTCTCGGCGTGCTGGACAAGGAGCCAGGCAGCACCCGCCGCCTGCGCCCCGACGAGCGAGACCCCCGGGCCACCCATGAAGACCGACAACACCTCGGAGAAACTGGGTGTTGTCCTCATCACGTCACGCACGAAAGAGGCCGCCTCCCTCGCGGGAGACGGCCTCTGACCTGTGGAGCTATGGAGAATTGAACTCCAGACCTCTTGCATGCCATGCAAGCGCTCTACCAACTGAGCTATAGCCCCTTGTCCTGCTCCGCTCCGGGCTTCCCCTTCGCGGTGATCCCTACTTTACACACTCCCCGGGGGCTGATGCCAAATCCGCGGAGGAGGGGGGCGGGGGGTCAGACGCTGGCGAAGGAGTAGAAGCGTTTCAGCGCGCAGTGCTCGTCCAGCAGGCGGCCGTAGATCGGTTCGCCCTCCAGCTCGCGGTAGACCTCGATCGGGTCGCCCTTGATGATCAGCGCGCGGGCGCATTCCACGCACCAGTACTGGTAGGACGTGTTGACCGGCTGGAGATCGCGGACGATGGGCGTGCCTGTCCCGCACCAGTCGCACTTCCTGCTGTGTGCACCCAAGAGCGCTCAGCTCCACCCTCTGTCGTGGGCCGTGCTCACGTGGCGTACCCCTCGTCGGCCAGGGCTCCCGCCGCCCCGCGTCTACCCGGATTGTGCCACGGCAACGACGGGGCGATAAGCGGAAGATCCCGCCTCCACGGAAGGGAGACGGGATCGATATACGCTCCCCGGCCGTCCTTCAGGGCGTCTTCACGCCCCGCCGCGCACCGGCCGCCGCACCCACCACGGCCGTCACCGCGAGCACCGCCAGGGTCGGCCCCAGCGCCTCCGCCGAGGACCCGGTGGCCTCCGCGCGGTTGAAGAAGACGGTGCCGATCGCCGCGATGCCCACGAGCATGCCGAGCTGCGTGCACAGCACCGTGATGCCGCTCGCGTCGGGTGCGTCCTCCGGGCGGACGGAGCCGAGCGTACGGGCCAGGGTCGGCGCGTACGCGAGGCCCATCCCCAGGCCGGTGACCGCGTACGCGACGAGCACCGCGGGGCCCACACCGTCGCCGTCGCGCAGCAGCAGGGCGGTGGCGGCCAGGGCGGCCGCTGCCAGCAGGAAGCCCGCAGGGGCGAGCAGGTTGTGCAGGCGCGCGGGCAGATGGCGCCAGTACAGGGAGATGAGGCCGTAGCAGGTCGCCATGGGGAGGAACGTCAGCCCGCAGTGGAGCGCCGAGTACGCGAGACCGCCCCCGGCGGCGGGGCCCTGGGCGTGCAGCGAGAGCGTGAACGTGACGCCGCCGTTCACCACCATCGTCAGCAGCACCCCCGCCGCGCCCGGCAGGACCCCGGGGGTGCGCAGCACGCGGGGCGAGATGAGGGGCTGGCCGCCGGAGCGGGCGAGCCGCACCTCGTGCGCGGCGAAGGCCGCCGCGAGCAGCGCGCCGCCCGCGAAGCAGGCGAAGCACCAGGCGGGCCAGTCGCGTTCCTGCCCCAGCACCAGCGGCACGGTGACGAGGAGCACGACCGCGCTGAGCAGCACGATGCCCACCGGGTCGAGGCCCCGCGCACGGTCGGTGCCCGCGCGGGACAGCGGCAGGACGCGGGCGCCCGCCGCGAGGAGCACGAGCCCGATCGGCACGTTGACCAGGAACACCGAGCGCCAGCCGAGGCCGAAGAGGTCCGCGTCGAGCAGGACGCCGCCCACGATCAGCCCGGCGGCGGCGCCGGTGGCGAGCACGGCGGAGAAGTACGTCAGCGCCCGCGCCCGCGCCTGGGCGGTGAACGTCCGCTGTATCAGGCTGAGGACCTGCGGCGTCATCATCGCGGTGCCGACGCCCTGGACGGCGCGCGCGGTGATCAGCGCCCCGGTGCTTCCG
Organism: Streptomyces sp. MS19; assembly: GCF_047200595.1. Classification (NCBI taxonomy): domain Bacteria; kingdom Bacillati; phylum Actinomycetota; class Actinomycetes; order Kitasatosporales; family Streptomycetaceae; genus Streptomyces; species Streptomyces sp. MS19. The sequence goes on from NZ_JBJZOH010000005.1 coordinate 219,089, forward strand.
GCCAGACCGCAGGCCAGGGAGGCAACGGTGAAGAGGGAGAGCCCGGCGAGGTAGAGGCGGCCGGGCCCGTAGCGGCCGCCGAGGCGGGCGCCGGTGATCAGCAGGACGGCGTATGTGATCGTGTAGCCGGCGACGACGAGTTGGAGCTGGGCGGCGGATGTGCCGAGGTCGGTACGGATCGTGGGGGCGGCGACGTTCACGATGAAGACGTCGAGCAGCGCCATGAACTGACCGGTGAGCACGACGGTGAGCAGCCGTCCCGTACGGGGCGGGAACCGGTGCGGCGCGGGCACGGTGGGCACGGCGGGCGCCGGGGCGGCGGCGGGTGGGGAGGACAGGGTCATGCACTCACCCTCGGGCCCGTCCGGTACGGGTAACGAGAGCCGCCTGATACTGGTACTGGCAGACACCTGGCTGAGGCAGCGGCCCGGGGGCAGGGTGGAGGGATGAGTGTGACGGCCACACGGCGGCGACCCGAGCTGGGGGCGTTCCTGCGCAGCAGGCGCGCCCGCATAGCGCCCGCGGACGTGGGGATGCCGCCGGGTTTCCGGCGGCGGACGCCGGGGCTGCGGCGCGAGGAGGTCGCGCAGCTCGCCGGGGTGGGTGTGACGTGGTACACGTGGCTGGAGCAGGGCAGGCCGATCAACGCGAGCGCGCAGGTGCTCGACGCGGTGGCGCGCACGCTGCGGCTCGACACGGCCGAGCGCGAGCACCTGTACCACCTCGCGGAGGTGCCGTACCACAGCGGGGCGGACACGGAACCGGACGCCTGCGCGCGGCTCGCGCCCGACCTCCAGGCGATGCTCGACGCGCTGCACCCGCTGCCCGCCGTCCTGTTCAACGCGCGGTTCGACGCGCTCGGGCTCAACGAGGCCTACGCGGCGCTGAGCGGCGCCTCCCCGGGGCGGAACGTCCTGCGGACCGTCTTCTGCGGCGAGGGCGGCGACAACTGCCCCGTCGTGCTGAACGGGCCGGAACGGCGGCGGCTGGTGGCCACGCTGCGCTGGTCGTACGGCAACCATGTCGGCGAACCGGTGTGGGAGGCGTTCATCGAGGAGCTGACGCGGGAGAGCGCCGAGTTCGCGCTGCTGTGGACGAACGGGGACGTGACGCCGCCGGGGCCGCGCCCGAAGATCTTCCGGCACGCGCTGGTGGGCGAGATCAGGACGCGTCTCCAGTCGCTTGCGGTGGGCGGGCTGCCGGAGGCGCGGATGGACGTGTTCTTCCCCGAGGAGGAGCGGCACCGGCACCGCCTCGACCGGCTGATCGAGCAGAAGGCCGCCGCGCGCCGCGCCGCCGTCTGACGCCCGGCGCGGAGCGGGCCGCACGGGCTGCCGCCGTTCCTCGCGGACGCCCCGGGCGTGGACTCGGGGCTGCTGATCACCCAGTACGCGCGGGTCGCGCTGGTCGCCGAGCTGAATCGGCCGACGATGCCCGCGATGCGGGAGGACCACGTGTCGCTCGGCTGGTCGGCGGCGCGCAAGCTGCGGGCGGCGGTGGACGGGCTGACGCGCGTGGTGGCGGTCGAGCTGTTCGCGGCGGCGCGCGCGCTGGGGCCGCGGGCGCCGCTCGCCGCACAGGGGCTGCTGCCGGGGCCCGCCGCGCGTGCGGTGGTCGCGGCGGCGCGCGCGGCCGGGGCCGGCGGAGCGGGGGAGGACCGCTTCCTCGCACCCGACCTGGCGGCGGCGCGGGCAGCGTCGGGAGGGTCGTCCGCGTCGAGGAGCCCGTGTTCCAGGGTGGTGCCGGGCGGGGACCCTGCCGGGTGGGGCGCGCCGATCATGGGCGTCAAGGGAAACGGGCGTGGTCGCCGACGCTCGTGGGTGCTCCGCCGCGCGGCGACGGCCAGCAGGGGGCCCGTGCGGGAGGCGACCGCGGAGGGCCGCCGGTCGGCGGCGGCATCACCGCTGTGCTGCCCGAGGTGACCGACCCGGCGGGCGCCCCCTCCATCGCCGTACGCGTCAGGCGCCGGACGTCCGGCGCCGCGGCACGGACGGGGAGCCGCGCGGTCAGACGTCGTCGCCGATGGCGGCCTCGGGGAGCGAGCTGGCGTTGTGCTCCAGCAGGCGCCAGCCCCGGAAGCTCTCGCCGAGCACCGACCAGCAGCAGTTCGTCAGCCCGCCGAGGGCCTCCCAGCTCTGCGACGGCAGCCCCAGCATCCGTCCGATGGTCGTACGGATCGCCCCGCCGTGGCTGACCACGACCAGCACGGCGCCCGGCGGCAGCTTCTCCACGGTGCGCTCGACGAGCGTCGCCGCACGGTCCGCGACCTCCGTCTCCAGCTCGCCCCCGCCGCGCCGCACCGGCTCACCGCGCCGCCAGGCGGCGTACTGGTCGCCGAAGCGCGCCTGGATCTCGGTGTGCGTGAGTCCCTGCCACTCCCCCGCGTACGTCTCGCGCAGCGCCTCGTCGTACGTGACCTCAAGGCCGGTGACGGCGGACAGCTCGGCCGCCGTGTCCCGCGTACGCCGCAGGTCGGAGCAGATGATGGCGTGCGGCGCCAGCGTGGCCAGCCGGCGGGCGGCGCGGCGCGCCTGGGCGCGGCCGGTGTCGGTCAGGTCGATGTCGAGCTGCCCCTGGAAGCGGTCCTCCAGGTTCCAGGCGGTCTGGCCGTGCCGCCACAGGACGACGCGGCGGGGCGGCGCGGTGCCGGGCGTGCCGCTCAGCTGAGCTCACCGCCAGGCGCGCCGGTGCCGGCGGGCTGCTCCTCGCCCTGGGCGGCGCCGCGGCCACGGGTGGCCTTGGCGTCCTCGGGCAGGTCGAGCTGCGGGCAGTCTTTCCACAGCCGCTCCAGGGCGTAGAAGACGCGCTCCTCGGAGTGCTGGACGTGCACGACGACGTCCACGTAGTCGAGGAGAATCCAGCGGCCGTCGCGCTCGCCCTCGCGGCGCACCGGCTTGACGCCGCACTTGTCCCGCAGGGCCTCCTCGACGCCGTCCACGATGGCGCGGACCTGGCGGTCGTTGGGCGCGGAGGCGAGGACGAAGGCGTCGGTGATGGCGAGGACGTCGCTGACGTCGTAGGCGATGATGTCGTGCGCCAGCTTGTCGGCGGCGGCCTGGGCGGCGGCGCTGACCAGCTCGGTGGCGCGGTCCGTGGCGGTCACAGGTGCGGCTGTCTCCTCGGTCTCATGGCCGGTCCGGTGGCCCGGCCGTGGTCTTCCAGGGTCTCACGGCCCCCGGCGGAGTCACTCGCCATAATCCGCCCCCAGGATGATCGTCACATCGGCATTGCCCGCGGGGTCGCCCTGGACGACCGCCTCCTCGGGCAGTCCGAGGGTGCGCGCGGCCTCCAGCGCGGTCGGCTGGTCCTCCTCGTCCGCGTAGGTGACCTGCGACGTCTCCTCCGCCGCGTCCACGGCCCTGGCGTCCACGACGGTGAAGCCGCCGTTGACCAGCGCGATACGCGCCTCCTCGGCCGTGCCGTCCACGCCGGTGGCGTCCCGTACGCCCACGCGGACCACGCCGTCGAGCCCGACGTCGCCGACCGTGCCGCCGAGGACGTCCGCGACAAGGCCCTCGGCCGTCTCGTCGCTGATGGTGCCGTCCTCCTCGGCGGGCAGGACGGTGGTCGTGTACGCGTCGTCCTGCGCGTACCCGGCGAGGGTCGCGAGGCTCGCGCCCAGCTCCTCCACGCCGAGGGGCGGCACGACGATCTGCTCCAGCGTGCGGACGACGTCGGTGGCGCCGGCGCGGTCGGCCGGCAGGGCCGTGAGGACGGCCTGCATGACCTGGCCGAAGCGGTCGAGCTGCGCGGTGGCGGGCTCGTCGGGGCCGCGGTAGGTGGCGTACGCGACGGCGGCCTGGCCGGAGAGGCGCGTGTCGTCGGCCCGCGAGACGAGCGGCTCGCCGCTGTCGCCCGGCACGTCCGTGTCGGTGTCGAGGCGCACGCCGCCGACGAGGTCCACGAGCCGTTCGAGGTAGGGGGTGTCCAGCCGCCAGGTGCCGACGATGTCCGCGCCGAGCAGGCCGCCCACCGCCTCCTGGACGGCGGACGCGCCCTCGTCGGCGACGGCCTGGGCGAGGGTGGTGCCGGTGCCGTCGGCGAGGACGGCGAGGTCGCCGGGCAGCAGGAGCGTGGTGCCCGTGCCCTCGCCGCCGTTCGCGACGAGGAGGGCGGTGGAGCTGGCGTCGGAATCGACGGGCCGCAGGTGGACGAGGATCACGTCGCGCGCCTCGCCGCCCGGCCCCGACGCGCCCTCCTCGCCGGGCGCGGCGAGGCCTGGCAGGTTGCCGGTGGCCCACAGGCCGCCGACGCCGCCGAGGACGGCCAGGACGAGCGCGACGACGAGGAGGCGGCGCCGCGACTTGCCGCGCCGCTTGGCCTCCTCGCGGCGCTCGGTGCGGCTCTCGCTGAACTTGAGCCAGTCGATGACGTCCTCGACCTCGTCGCTCTGCTCGTCGACGAAGGCGAACTGCTCGGTGTGGTACTCCTCGCCGTCCGGCCCCGCGGCCGGGTCGTCGCCGGGGCGCTGCGGCGGTACGGGCGGGGCGGGGGCGTCCTCGACGGCGGGCTGCCGGCCGGTACCGGCGTCCCAGCCGTCGTACGGCGGCTCCTGCGCCGGGGGCGTGCCGGGAGGGTCGTAGTACCCCTGGTGCCCCGGCTGTGCCTGCCCCTGTCCCTGTCCCTGCCCGTACGGCGCCTGGTACTGCTGGGCCTGCTGCTGCCCCCCGTACCCGGGCGTGCCGTAAGCGGGCCGGCCCTGCTGGTCCTGCTGCGGATAGCCGCCCTGGTAGTCCTGCTGGTAGTACCCCTGCCCATACGGGTCCTGGTACTGCTGGCCGCCCGGTGGCTCCTCGCCCCCGGCGCGGTACAACGGCCGGCCGTACTCGTCGTAGCCGTAGATCTGCTGTCCCCCGTACGGGTCCTGCCGGTCGTTCACCAATGCCGCCCTTCCGTGGGGATCAGGCCGTGCCACCCGCCGTCGCGTCCGGACCGTCGCGGTAGAGCGCGCGTTTGCTGATGTAGCGCACGACGCCGTCCGGCACCAGATACCAGACCGGGTCGCCCCTGGCCACCCGTTGGCGGCAGTCGGTGGACGAGATGGCCAGCGCGGGGACCTCGACGAGGGAGACGCCGCCGTTCGGCAGGCCGGGGTCGGTGAGGACGTGCCCCGGCCTGGTGACGCCGATGAAGTGCGCGAGCGAGAACAGCTCCGACGCGTCGCGCCACCCGAGGATCTGCGCCAGCGCGTCGGCGCCGGTGATGAAGAACAGGTCGTCCTCGGGGTGTTCGGCACGCAGCTCGCGCAGCGTGTCGATGGTGTACGTGGTGCCGCCGCGGTCAATGTCGATGCGGCTGACGGAGAACTGCGGGTTCGACGCCGTGGCGATCACCGTCATCAGGTAACGGTCCTCGGGCGCCGACACCCGCCGGTGCCCCTTCTGCCACGGACGGCCCGTCGGCACGAACACGACCTCGTCCAGCGCGAAGCGGGCCGCGACCTCGCTCGCGGCGACGAGGTGACCGTGGTGCACGGGGTCGAACGTGCCGCCCATCACCCCGATCCGCCGCTTGCCGGGGGCGCCTATCCGGTCTCCCACGGCAGGCTCAGCGGTCGCGGTTGAGGCGCGTCGTGATCCACAGCAGGATCAGCAGCGCGAGCAGGGCGCCGCCGCCGATGGCGTACGGGTTCAGGCTCTCGTGCCCGTGGCCGCCGCCGCCCTCCTCGTTCGCGAGGAGGGTGAGGGCTTCGGCGGCGGGCTGGAGAAGCGGAGTCATGGGCTTGCCTATCCGGTATCCGGGAACGGGCGGACTGCTGGAACGTCTGGAACGTAGGGTCATCGTAAGCGGAGCCGCGCGCCCCGGCCTCCCGCCCCCACCCCTGGGGGCGTGAACCGGCCGTCCGCCGGGCCGCGATGGGCCGTCCGCTCAGCGCGGCACACCGCCGGGCGCGTACGCCGCGCACAGCACGGGGTGCTGGTCGTCCAGGGCGTACAGGTCGATCCCCGACGTGCCGGGCAGCGACGCGTGCTGCCCGGCCAGCAGCGGGTGCAGGGCGTCCGCCGGGTCGCTGGCGCAGTCCATGGGCCCGGCGAGCGTGTCCACCTGGCGCACCACGACGCGGCGGTCGCGCAGCTCGTCGTCGCCGAACAGCAGCCGCACCTCGCGCTGCACCGTGAACAGGACGACGGGCGCGGTCGGCTCACCGGCGGGCTGGAGCGCGTACGCCACCGCGTGGCGGCCGGTGACCTGGAGGACCTCCTCGGCCGTCTCGCCGAAGGTGAAGCGGCCGTCCACCCGCGCGTGGGTGCCCGCGGGCGTGACCTCGGCCGGGTCGAAGCGGACCAGCCAGTCCGTCGCCACCGACCGGCCGCCGCGCCCGGCGAGGGAGTCGTCGAGCTGCCGCTGCTGCTCCTCGCCGAGCAGTTGCCGTACGGGGACGGCGGTGGCGCCCGCGAAGACGTCGGGGTCGAGCGCGCTCGCCACCAGGTACTGCTTCGCGAGCGTCAGGGCGGTGAGGACCTGCTCGCGCGAGAAGTGCTCGGTGGGGCGCGGGTCGGGGAGGGCGACGCCGCCCTCCCCGATGCCGAACGAGCGGACCGGGCCGCTGTCGAACAGCGCCTCGGCGTCCGCGGCGCCCGGCACGTCGTCCGCCGGCGCGAGGACGACGGTCGTGCCCGAGGGCGGGTCGGGTATGAGCCGGCCACTGGCGCCGTAGGGGTTGCGGCTGCCGAGGTAGATGGCGGCGGCGAAGGCGAGCAGGATGATCACGGCGAGCGCCATGCCCTGCCGGGGCACGGTGCGGGCGAGCGGCCCGTGCGGCCCGTGCGGCTCGGACGGCCTGCGGCGTACGGCGGTGGTGTGGTCCGCCAGCCGCTCCTGGGCCGAGAACTCCTGGAGGCGGGCAGCGTTGACGAACGACTCGTCGAAGACGGTCGCCCCGTACTCGTCGTCCCCGGCTCCCGGGGTGCTCCCGGATGCTCCAGGAGGCTCGTAACGCCCGGCCACCTGTCCAGCGTAAAGCGCCACGCCTGGTTCAAAAAGCCCCGCCAGGCAGGACTTTCGGCACACCACGGCACGGTGGGGGCGCGGGGGCCTGGTACGGGACCGCGGGTGCTTCTGGGCCGTGTCGTCCGGATCGTGCCTGGCACGCGCCGCCGGCCACCGCACCTCGCCGCGTCACCGCATCGCCCGGATACACCCGGCACGCGTGGCGATCCGGTGCCTCGCGACGCACGGCGTCCGACGACGCGGGCCGATCCGCCACGATCCGGGCGACACGGCCTAGGAATCGTCCCCCTCGGCGCGGTACGTGTCGTCGGCAGCGTCCTCCGCGATGCCGGTCGGCCCGGGAGACCCGCCCGTGGCGGCGCCTGGGCCGCCGGAGGGCGACGGGGGCAGCGGGTCGGGGTCGCCCGAGGGGAACGAGCCCGCGCGCCGGATGGCGATCAGCGCGAACGCGAGGACGCTCAGGCCCATCACCATCGCCAGCACGCAGGCCACCGGCCGCTGCCAGCGGACCGGGCCCGCGCCGGGCGGCAGGGCCCGGGATATCGCCGCGCGGGGCGGCGGGACGCGGGGGACGCCGCGGCCGCCGAACGGCGCTGCGGTGCCCGTGGTGCCCGCCGTGTCGGCGGCGTCCGCCGTGTCCGGGGTGTCGGCCGTTTCCCCGGGGAGGTAGCGCAGGTAGTCGGAGCGGTCGAACCGCCCCTCGTCGTCGTCCTCTTCATCCCCTTCGACCGTTCCGCCCGCGATGCCGGGTCCGTCCTCGTGCGGCGCGGCGCCGAGGGCGGTCAGGTCGCGGAGGTCCTCGAACGGGTCGTACCCGCCCGGCCCGTCGAAGCCGTCGTAACCGTCGAACCCGTCGAACCCGTCGGTCAGCGGCCGCCCGGGGTCGAACGCGTCGGTGGCGTCCCCGGCCGCGAACCCGGCGAGCCCGGTGGAGCTGCCCGGATCGAGGTCCGGGTCGCGGTAGAACAGCGGCTCGCCCGCCACTCCTTCGTCGGCCCGCTCGTCGGCCCGCTCGTCGGCGCGCTCCTCGGCCCGTTCCACCGCCGCGTACAGGAGCCGTTCGGCTGCGGTCGGTTCGTGGATCTCGGCGGCATCGACGAACGCCTCGTCCAGTACCACGGCGGCGAATGCCTCGTCGGCTGCCCCGTGGCGGTCTTCGTTGTCGGGACCGTCGCCGTCACTGAACGGCAGGCCCCCCACGTCGTCCGGCACGGCAACCAGCGTAGGCCGGAAACCGGACGAGGGGGAGGGCCATTGGGATTTCACTCAACGGTGTGACCATCACCTGTGACGACATACGTCGTGGAGGTCAGCTCGGTCAGGCCCATGGGTCCGCGGGCGTGCAGCTTCTGCGTGGAGATGCCGATCTCGGCGCCGAAGCCGAAGCGCCCGCCGTCCGTGAAGCGGGTGGACGCGTTGACCATCACCGCCGCCGAGTCCATGCGGGAGACGAACCGGCGGGCGGCGGCGGTGTCGCGCGTGACGACGGCCTCGGTGTGCGCGGACGTCCAGCGCCTGATGTGCGCCACGGCCGCGTCCAGGTCGGGGACGACGGCGGCGGCGATGTCGTAACTCAGGTACTCCGTCTCCCAGTCCGCGTCCGTCGCGGGCACGACCTCGGTCCCGGCCGAGGCGCCCGCCTTCTGCCACGCCTCGTCGCCGTGCACGGTCACCCCGGCCGCGGTCAGGGCGGCGAGGGCGCGCGGCAGGAAGCGGTCGGCGATGTCCGCGTGTACGAGGACGGTCTCCGCCGCGTTGCACACGCTGGGGCGCTGCGCCTTGGAGTTGACCAGGATGTCCACGGCCATGTCGAGGTCGGCGGCGGCGTCCACGTACACGTGGCAGTTGCCGGTGCCGGTCTCGATCACCGGCACGGTCGAGTCGCGCACCACGGCCTGGATCAGCGAGGCGCCGCCGCGCGGGATGAGGACGTCCACGAGGCCGCGCGCCCGCATCAGCTCGTGCACCGAGTCGCGGCTCTCGCCGGGCACGAGCTGCACGGCGTCGGCGGGCAGCCCGGCACTCACCACGGCGTCGCGCAGCACCGCGACCAGCGCGGTGTTGGAGGCGTACGCGGACGACGAGCCGCGCAGCAGCGCCGCGTTGCCCGACTTCAGGCACAGGGCGGCGGCGTCCACGGTGACGTTGGGCCGCCCCTCGTAGATGATCCCGACGACGCCGAGGGGCACGCGGACCTGGCGCAGTTCGAGGCCGTTGGGCAGCGTGGAGCCGCGCACGACCTCGCCGACCGGGTCGGGGAGCGTGACGATGTGCCGCACGTCGGCGGCGATGGCGGCGATCCGCTGCGGCGTGAGCGTCAGGCGGTCGATCATGCCTTCCGGTGTGCCGGCGGCGCGGGCGCGGTCGAGGTCGGCCGCGTTGGCGGTGACGATCTCGGCCGACCTGGCCTCCAGCGCGTCGGCGACCGCGAGCAGCGCCGCGTCGCGCGCGGTGCGCGGCAGCGGGGCCAGCTCGGCGGCGGCCTCCCTGGCGCGGGCGGCGGCGGCGAGGACGGGGGACGACGCGGTGTCGGCGGATGCGGCGGTCATGGGGCCCAAGCTTAGGCGCTCGGTGTGCGGTCGGGGCCGGGCGTACGAGGGGTGGACGGCTCGTCCGGGGGTGCGGGCGCGTAGGCGGCCTCACCGTGGCCGAACGACCGGTCCGCCGGGCCGTTCTCGTGGAGGATCACCATGACGTTGCGGGGCTCGGTGCCCGCGTGCTCCTCGGCGAGCAGGGCGATGCGGTGGTGGAGGGCGCGCTCCTGGGCGTCGGGGCGCCCGGCGCGCAGGGTGATCGTGACGGAGACGGCGCCCTCGTCGCGGGGGACGCCGGGGTATGTGCCGGTGCGGATGGTGCTCGTGGCGCCGTCGTGGCTGGTCAGGATCTGGAGGAGATCGTCGTCGGGGAAGCCGGGCGTGCCGGTGAGGGCGTGGTGGACGGCGCGGCCGGGTGCGTCGAGCCGCTGGGGGGCGGCGCGGAACGCTTCGATGCGGACGAACGGCATGCGGGGCCTCTCGGGCCCTCCGGCGCCCCCTTCCGCGGGGCGCCGGACGCTGTCAGAACGGGTGCACGCCTACCGGTACGGCCGCCGGGAGCCCGTGCCCCTCGGCGAGCCGCTGGTGGTACGTCTCGCGGCCGATGACCTCAAGGCCGACGATCTCCCACGGCGGCAGGCACGCCGTACGCCGGTGCTCGCCCCACAGCCGCAGCGCGACGGCCGCCGCGTCGTGCAGGTCGCGGGCCTCCTCCCAGTAGCGGATCTCCGCGCGGTCGCGGGCGTAGCGGCTGGTGAGGAGGAACGGGTGGTCGTGCGCGAGCTGTTCGAGGCCGCGCCTGACGTCGGGCAGCGGGGCGGCAGGGCCGGAGACGCTGAGGGTGATGTGCCACAGGCGGCTGGTGTCGGGTCGGGTCGGCGTGTGGCCCTGGCGGCCCCCACCGACGCTGGCCAGTCGTCTCACCGCGGCCTCCTGGCATCGTGCGGAACGTGCGGAACGTACGGGGCGGTACGGCATGTGCCCCCGCACGAGTTGACCAGCTCACGCGCCACGGCGTGGGCGGTTTTCCGAACCTTCCGTGGAAAGACTGGTCTTTCACACATCTGCGCACGTCGAAGGCCGCCTGCTGTCACCTGGACGGCACGGCCGGGCGCACTGCGTCACGTGGACGCCACGTCATGGGAAGGAACGGGGCATCAGAAAGAAGAGCGCACCAGGAGTACGGGCCACCGGGGCGGCGGGGCTACGGCCGCAGCAGCACCAGGTCGTCCCGGTGGACGACCTCCCGCTCGTACGCCGGGCCCAGCTCGGCCGCGAGGTCGTGCGTGGAGCGGCCGATGAGGAGGGGGATCTCGCGGGCGTCGAAGTTGACCAGGCCGCGCGCCACCGGGCGGCCCGCCTGGTCGCGCAGCTCGATCGGCTCGCCCGCCGCGAACTCGCCCTCCACCCCGGTGATCCCGGCGGGCAGCAGCGAACCGTGCCGCTCGGTGATCGCCTCCACCGCGCCCGCGTCCAGGACGACCGCGCCGCGCGGCGCGGACGCGTGCGCGAGCCACAGCAGCCGCCCGGCGGCGCGGCGGCCCGTGGGGCGGAAGTACGTGCCGGTGGGGGCGCCCGACAGGGCCTCGCCCGCGTGGCCCGCCGAGGTGAGGACGACGGGGATGCCCGCGCCGGTGGCGATGGCGGCGGCCTCGACCTTGGTGACCATGCCACCGGTGCCGACGCCGGAGCGGCCCGCCCTGCCGATCCCGACCCCGGCGAGGTCGCCGGGACCGGCCACCTCGGTCAGGCGGCGCGCGCCCGGCTTCGACGGATCGCCGTCGTACAGCCCGTCCACGTCGGACAGCAGCACCAGCAGGTCGGCCCGGACGAGGTGGGCCACGAGGGCGGCGAGGCGGTCGTTGTCGCCGAAGCGGATCTCGTCCGTGGCGACGGTGTCGTTCTCGTTCACGATCGGCACGACGTTCATCGCGAACAGCTGGTCGAGCGTCCGGTAGGCGTTCCGGTAGTGGCTGCGGCGGCTGGTGTCGTACGAGGTGAGCAGCACCTGCCCGACACGCCGTCCGTACCGGGCGAACGAAGCGGTGTAGCGCGCGAGCAGCAGGCCCTGCCCCACCGAGGCGGCGGCCTGCTGCCTGGCCAGGTCGGCGGGGCGTCCGGCGAGCCCCAGGGGCGCCAGACCCGCGGCGATCGCACCGGAGGAAACCAGTACGATCTGCCTCCCGTCCTGTTTCACCAGCACGTCGACCAGCGCGTCCACCCGGTCGGCGTCCAGCCCCCCGGCCGCCGTGGTCAGCGAGGATGAGCCGATCTTGACGACGATCCTGCGGGCGTCGGAGACGTCCTGGCGTGGTGCCGCTGCCACTGCTGCTGCTCCCTGTTCGCTGCGCCGCCTCGGCGGCGTGGGCACGGGTGGGCCGGGGTCCGCCGTCCCCGGCGGCGCCGCGCCGCACTCGCCGCCGTCCGCCGTACCGCCCGTGCGTTCGTTCGTACCCGGTGAGACCGGTCTGTTCTCCGTAATCTATGCCACCGTGCGGACGGGCCGCCCGCTCATATAGCCGCCCCGCTCCCGCCCCGGCGGTGCCCGCGTCCCGCGCCGGCCGCCCGGGGCCGCACCCATGCGTCCGGCACGGCCGCTTCACTCCTTCGGTTGATTCCGCGCTGCGGTTGCTCCCGCGCGCCCGTTGAACCTCCCGGACGCCCCCCTCTCCTCCACCGTTCCCTCTCCGAACCGGAGCCTCACCTTGCCTGCTGGACCGTCGCTCCGCCGCGGCACCCCACTCGCCCTGGGCATCCTGCTCGGTCTCTTCGCCGCCCAGCTCGTCGGGGCGCAGCTGCCCAGCGCGCCGCTGCTGTGCGCCGCCGGGGCCGCGTGCCTCGCGTTCGACCTCGGCCTGCGCTTCTGGAAGCCCGGCGTACTCGCCGTGCTCGGCCGGGTGCACTGCGACGAGACCGTCAGACAGCTCCTGCGCGACCTGCTGCTGGTGATGGGCCTCACCCATCTGTCCGCCGTGGACACCCTGGCCCGCCTCCTGCTGGTGGGCGGCCTGCTGTCCTGCTATGGCGCGCACTTCGTCTGCCGCGCGCTCGGCGTGCTGGTGCGCCGCGCCCGTACGCTGCCGGTGCTCACCCGGAACGTGGACACCAGTCCGCTGAACCTCTCCCCCGCCCCGCCGCGCCTGCTGGCCTACCCCGGGCGCCGCATGCTGCTCTTCTCCGTCCCCGCCACGGCCGGGATGATCGCCACGGTGGCGGCCGAGAGCGTCGTGTGGGGCCTGATCGGCGTCTGCACGTCGCTGCTGCTCTTCGCGGGCGGCACGGCGTACCTGGCGACGTGGCTGCTGCCCGGCAAGCGCCCGCCGGGCGAGGAGAAGGTGCTGCGCTGGTTCCGCGCCTGGCTGGCCGACTACCGGCCGGAGGTCGGCCTGTACTTCTCCGGCGGCTCGGGCACCGCGTACCAGGCCAACATGTGGCTCTCCACCCTGGCGACACTGCCGCGCCCCCTCGTGGTGCTGCGCGAGCGGCCCATGACGCAGCAGCTCGCCGACACGGACGTGCCCATCGTCTGCATCCCCCGCGTCGCACACCTGATGGAGCTGGAGCACTCCACGCTGAAGATGCTGCTGCATCCGGCGAACGCGCCCAAGACGTCCCAGGTGCTGCGCATCCCGACCATCAAGCACGCCTTCACCAACCACGGCGAGAGCGACAAGCTGTCGAGCTGCAACCCCTACGCCAAGGTCTACGACCAGGTGTGGGTCGCGGGCCCGGCCGCCCGCCTGCGGTACGCGCGGGCCGATGTCGGCGTGGACGACCGCGACGTCGTCGAGGTAGGCCGCCCGCAGCTGGCGCCGATCCGCCGTGCCGAGGGCCCGCCACCCGCGACGGGACCCGTCACCGTGCTGTACGCGCCGACGTGGGAGGGCTGGACCAACGATCCCGGGAACACCTCGGTCATCCTGGCCGGCGAGAACGTGGTCCGCGCGCTGCTGGCCGACCCGCGCGTCCGGCTGCTGTACCGGCCGCACCCGATGACCGGCTCGGTCAACCCGAGGGCCGGCGCGGCGGACGCCCGTATCCGCGCGCTGATCGCCGAGGCCAACGAACGGACGGCCGCCGCACGCGAGGCCGCTCGTGACACCGCCGCCGGACGGCCCGCGCCGGGCCCGCGCCGCACGCAGCTGCGGCTGCCGGCCGGCGACCCGGTGGCCGAGCGCGGCGCGGTCTCCGTGGCCGGACGGCACGCCGACGCGGACCCGGGGGAACTCGCCCGCCGCGAGGCCGCGCTCGACGCGCTGACGGCGCGCGCCGGACGCCCCTGGGCCGACGAGATGGAGCGCATGGCGGCGCAGGGCACGCCGCGCCCGGGTCACGCCGAGGCCGTCGAGGCGGCCACCGAGGCATGGCGGCGCGCGTTCTGGGCGGCGCAGGACCCGTCCGCGCACCTGGTCCTCACGGGCGCGCGGCCCGACCTGTACTCGTGCTTCAACGAGGCGGACGTGCTGGTCTCCGACGTGTCCAGCGTCGTCGCCGACCACCTGGCGTCCGGGAAGCCGTACGCCGTCGTCAACACGGCGGGGCTGCCCGAGGACGAGTTCCGCGCGGCCAACCCGACCGTGCGCGGCGCGACTGTGCTCACCCCCGAGGCCGACGGTGTGTCCGCGCTGCTCGACGCGGTCGTGGACCCGGGCCAGGACAAGCTGGCGGAGGCCCGCGCGGAGCTGACCGAGTATCTCCTCGGCCCGGCGGAGCCGCCGTCGCTGGCCCGCTTCCAGGACGCGGTGCGGGCGCTGTGCGCGGCGGCCGAGGCACGCCGGGCCCGGCAGACGTCGCCGCCCGGCGCGGCCGGGGCACGCGCGGCCGGGGTCGTGGAGCTGGCCGAGACGGCGGAGGCCGAGGCGGGCGGCGACCAGGGCGACCCGGCGGACCCCTCGGAGCTGCCGATAGCGCGCCCGGCCGCCCCGCAGGGCGCCCCGCGCTGAACCCCGGGGCGTCGAGGCCCCGCGACGCGCCCTCCCCGCAGGGTCTTTCCCCCACCGACCCAATGACTCTACGTAGCGATTCACGCAATCAACATAAACGCTCCGTAGCCGATGCGGTATCGCTCGAACGGGTGAACCAGCCGTCGAGCAGCCGCCACGCCGCCCCCGCCGGTTCCGCGAGATCGATGCCCAGTCTCTCCCCGATCCGTTCAAGCCGGCGGGCGACGGTGCTGTGATGGAGGCGCGGCTGCTCGGCGGCCACGTCGGCGGCACACCCGCGCGGCCTCGTCCGGCACCCGGCCGAACAGCGCGAACGCCCCCAGCTCCCCGTGGTGCGCGGCGGGACGGCGCGCGGTGGTGAGACGGAGAGCGGCCCGCCCCGCCCGCCGGGCCACTGAACGGCCGATGGCGTTAGGGTGCCGGGGTGATGAACGACTCCCGAGGGATAACGGGGACAGTCGCCGTCCCCCGGCAGCCCGCCGAGACCCCCACACCGAAGACGCGCGACGCGTTCTTCGACAACGCGAAGTACTTCGCCATCGTGCTGGTCGCCATGGGGCACGCCTGGGAGCCGCTGCGCGACTCCCGCGCCGTCCTGGCGCTCTACATGACGATGTACGCCTTCCACATGCCGGCGTTCATCGTCATCTCCGGCTACCTCTCCCGGAACTTCGACGGCCGCGCCGACCGCGTGCAGCGGCTGGTCACCGGAGTGGTCGTCCCCTATGTGGTCTTCCAGATCGCGTACACCCTGTACATCCGCCGGGTCGAGGGGGACGACAACACGTACCTGGCGATGTTCGAGCCGCGCTGGCTGATGTGGTTCCTGCTGGCCCTGCTGATCTGGCGGCTCACGATCCCGCTGTGGAAGGCCGTCCGCTGGCCGGTGCCGCTGGCGCTGTGCGTGGCGGCCGTGGCGTGCATGCAGCCCTCGCTGAGCGACGACCTCCAGATCCAGCGCGTGCTCCAGTTCATGCCGTTCTTCGTGCTGGGCCTGGTGCTCAAGCCGGAGCACTTCCGGCTCGCCCGCCACCGGATCGTACGGCTGGCTGCGCTGCCGGTGCTCGCCGTGACCGCCGTCGCCGCGTACTGGGCCGTCCCACGCGGCATGCGCTACACGTGGTTCTACCACCGCGAGAGCGCGCAGGAGCTGGGCCAGCCCTGGTGGATGGGCATCGTCGCGACGGGCCTGATCTTCCTCGTCTCGGTCATCCTGACCGTCTGCTTCTTCGCCCTCGTCCCCGGCAAGCACCGGTGGTTCACGAAACTGGGCGCGGGCACCCTGTACGGCTACCTGCTGCACGGTTTCCTCATCCGCGGCGCCCAGGGGCTCGACCTCTACGACGCGGACGTGATGAACGACCAGCCCGGCGCACTGGTGATCGCCACCCTCGCCGCCGTCATCGGCATGACGCTGCTGTGCACACCGCTGGTGCAACGCGTCTTCCGCCCGCTGATGGAGCCGCGCATGAACTGGCTCTTCCGCCGCACCGAACGCCCCACCCCCGCGACCCCGCGGTAACCACCCGCACGACGAACAGCGCCCCCCCGATCCGGGAGGCGCTGTCGTACGTACTGGGCGGAGCGTCAGGGCCTCCGCTCGCCCAGCTCCAGCATCCGGTCCACGACCCGGGCCGTCGCCAGCCCGTCCGACGGCTCGCAGAAGTCCTGCACGAACGCCGCGTACTTGTCGGCGTACGTCCGCTTCACGCCCTCCACGTTGCGGATCGCGTGGATCAGCTCCGCCGACGTCTTGATCAGCGGCCCCGGCGCCTTCGCCGTGAAGTCGAAGTAGAAGCCCCGCAGCGTGTCCCGGTAGTGCTCCAGGTCGTACGTGAAGAACAGCATCGGCCGCCCGGAGTGCGCGTAGTCGAACAGCACCGACGAGTAGTCCGTGATCAGCACGTCCGTGATCAGGTACAGCTCGGCGATGTCCGGGTACGCCGACACGTCGTAGACGAAGCCCTGCCCCGCGCCCGGGATGGCGTCCAGGATCTTCGGGTGCTTGCGGAACAGGAAGACGTGGTCGTCGCCCAGCGCCTCGGCCGCCGCCGTCAGGTCCACCTTGAGGTCGAGCTTGAACTTCGACTGCGTGTGCCGCTGGTCGTCGCGCCACGTCGGCGCGTACAGCACGACCTTCTTGCCCTCGGGGATGCCCAGGGTGGCGCGCACGCGCTGCGCGGTCTTCTCCCGGTCGGGCCGGTGGAAGATGTCGTTACGCGGGTAGCCCGCCTCCAGGATCTCGCCCTCGCAGCGGAACGCGTTCCGCATGATCGGGGTCGTGAACGCGTTGGGCGACACGACGAAGTCGAATTGCCGGAAGCGGTGCGGGAGGCTCGCGATGTACTGGAGGTTGGCGCGCGGCGTGCCCAGCAGGTCGGCGCCGATCTTCTTCAGCGGCGTGCCGTGCCACGTCTGGACGACGACCTGCCCCTCGCGCCGCTCGTACCAGTCGCCGAGGCCCACGTTCGTGATGACGTACCGGCTGCGCGCCAGCGCCTCGTACCACTCGCGGCTGTGCCACTCCAGCGGGCGGACGCCCGGCGGCAGGTCCACCTGCTGGTCGGCGACCGACCACAGGTGCTCCACCTCGACACCGCGCCGCGCCAGCTCCTCGTACACGGCGCGCGGCGAGTCCGAGAACTGCTTGCCGCCGAAGCTGTTGTAGAAGACCGTGTCGGTCAGCGGCTCCTTCTTGAACTGCGGCGTCAGCACCTCGCGCAGCTGCCGCTGCTGGTACGCGCCCCGCTCGTCCGCCGACAGGACCGGGCCCGAGCCGAGGAAGATGCGGTCGAAGTAGCGCCGGTTCACCGCGTAGGAACGGCCGCCGGTGCGTGTCTTCAGCGGCAGCGTGTCGATCAGGTCGGCACGCAGCTTGACGGGCACGTCCTGCCCGTTGCCCCAGGCGTCCTTGTCGCGCAGCGAGAAGTACCAGCGTCCGGCGCGCAGCGGCAGGATCGCGTCGTACAGCGCCATGCGGTCCGGCGTGATCCGCGCGCTGAAGCGGCTCTGCGACTCCGACCACGTCAGCGGCAGCACGTGCTCCTCGAAGCGCTCGCCGTGCCGCAGGACGAACCGCATCCGCTCACCGGGGCCGGTGTACGAGCCCTCGATCAGCAGCTCGTTCTTCGCGACCCACTCCAGCCGGTCCACGACGGCCTGCCGCGCGCGGTCGTGCAGCTTCAGCAGCCCGGGGCCGTCGGTCGTGACGGCGATCTCCCGGCCGCCAGGACGCAGGTAGCGGCCCGGCAGGAAGCCCTCGACGACGGTGGCGCGGCGCGACGAGCCGTCGGCGAACTCGATGTGCGTCAGGAAGTCGTACGTCTTGCGCTCGCCCTCCGCGCCCACCGACAGGTCGGCGAACGGGATCTCGGCGCTGTAGCGGTGCCAGCGCGCGTCACTCCCGGCGGCCGGGGTCAGCGGGTACTCGACGCCGCCCTTCTGGCCCTTGCGGACGACGCGCAGCTTCGTCGCGTGCTTGGCGGAGACGGGCGCCCGCAGGCCGAGCCGCAGGGCGTCGGCCGTGGCGGTCTGGTCGACGATCTCCGCCTCGGGTATGTCGATGGTGACCTGGAACTTGTCCTCGGCGAAACCGGCGATCAGCCGGGCGCCGTCGCCCAGGTGGTGCGCCTGGGAGTGCCCGGCGGAGCCGACGTCGACGCGCTCCACCTTGCCCGGCACGTAGCCGCCCGGCCGGGGCAGCGCGAGCGTCAGCCCCCACGTGCCGGCCTTCCACTTGCCGCGCACCTTGAGCTTCGCCGGGTCGATGGTGATCTCGAAACCGGCGTCGTCGTAGTTGTGCAGCGCCTGCTTGGAGTCGCGCGTGGCGCGCTTCGACTCCTCGGCGCGGTAGCGCACCGGCACGCGGCGCCCGCCGGGGGCGCGCAGCCACGCCAGCCGGGGCATCGGCCCGGTGCCGCCGCCCGGCAGGTTGACCACGAAGGCGTAGCCGCGCAGGACGAGCTTGCCGTCCTGCCACAGCACCTCGGTCGCCTTGGCACGCACCGGCATCTCGCGCAGCCGCAGCCGGCCCACGGACGCGGGCAGCGCGCCCGTGTCCACGCCGGGGACGGCGACGTACGGGCGCAGGCGGCCCCGGACGGGGAGCGCGTTCGGGTTGACCCGCTCGAAGGCGATGACCGCCAGCAGGTCGTCCAGGCGGCGCTCACCGGCCAGGTGCCACTTGATGCGCGCGAGCGGCGGCAGCTTGCGGACCTTCGCCCCGTCCGCCGATCCGAGGAACTCCGCGACGGCGGAGAAGAACGCGGCGCGCTCCCCCTCGTCCGCCTCGGGCAGGAACCGGAGCTGTCGCTTCAGCTCCTCGGGGATCACGTCTTCAGGCTTCGCTACCACGTCACTCAGTGCCTTTACTTCCGCTTCCTACGGGGCCGGGACCACGGTGGTGGCATCGGCGGTGCCCGCCTCGCCGAGGGCCCGGTTGCGCGCCTCGGCCCGCGCGGCGAGCGCCTTGACCGCCGCGTTGAACCGCTCCAGGGAGGACGGCTCGTCGGGTCCGAGCAGGTACCGCTTCAGCTCGGCGCGGTCCTGGGCGAGGGGGTCGGCGCCCGGCAGCGTCACGGCGTCGATCAGCTCGCCGAGCCGGGCCGCGTCGTTGCCGAGGACCACGGCGGCGCGGACGGCGGTGTTCTGCCGCTTGAACTCCTCCTCGCCGATCTCGGCCGAGTCGGTCACGGCGTACGGCTTGCCGCTGGCGATCCAGTCGGAGACGACGCTGGAGATGTCCGAGACGAGCGCGTCCGACTCGTTGAAGCAGTCGAACAGCAGGGGCTCGGGGCCGGTGATGACCCGGTGCTCCCACCAGCCCTGCGAGCGCCAGTACACGTCGTTCCACTCGCGGGCGGCGTACTGCTCGACGACGGCGCGGTCCGCCGGGGTCATCGCGTCGCGCGAGACGGACGCGTCATCCCACAGCCCGGTGACGGCCGTGGCGGGCCGTGCCTCGCGCAGCCGCTTGAGCTGCGCCTGCGCCGCGGCGCGGTCGGCGGCGGTACGGCGTGCCTCCTCGGCCCAGCGCGGGTCGGCGGCGCGCTCGGCGGCGGCCTGCTCGACCATGGCGGCGATCCGCTGGTGGACGACGCCCGCGGCGCGGTTGCGCGTACCGGTGAACGGGTGCGGCTTGTAGAGCACGCGGACCGGGCGCTCCGACGCAAGGAGGCGGCGGACGATGTTCTCGCCGGCGAGGAGCAGCGACGTGTTGCCCGGGTCGTCCGTCCAGCCCTCCCAGGTGGGGGCGTAGAGGATCGTCGGGATGCGGTCGGCGCGCGGCGTCGGCCCGGCCGGGCGGATGGGCGCCAGCTGCGGGCGGCCCACCTCGACGATGTCCTCGTCGCGGACGCCGACGTCGGCCAGCGCGTACCGGTCGCGCCCGGCGCGGCCCGCGCTCCACACCTCGTCGTACGCCTTGGAGTACGGGTTGATGCTGGCGATCTTGTCGCTGTCGCCGTGGCCGATGAAGACGTGCTTCATGGTCGGGACGCGCAGCAGGTGCAGGTTCTTGCCGACGTTGGCCGGGTAGAGGCCGACCCGCAGCATGGACAGGTCCATGTTCATCAGGTCCACGGCGCTCGGCACGCAGACGACGGGCACGCTCGTCGTGGCCAGGCGGGCGAGGATGGACCGCTCGCGCAGGATGACGATCGGCCGGGCGTCGAGGTTCTCCATCGTCTCCAGCCACATGTTGGCCTGGTAGGCGGAGTCCTTCGAGCCGGAGAAGTACAGGGCGACCTCGGGCCGGTACGTGCGCAGCCACTCGTCGAACCACTCCATGGTCCGCTCGGGCGACGGCGGCAGTTTGCCCGCCCGGAAGAAAGGCAGCAGCACGGCCATGTACGCCACGACCAGCAGGATCGTCACGGCCATGCCGGCGTAGCCGTACGCGGCGGTCCCGGTCGCGGCGACGGCGAGGAGGCCGGCGAACGTGGGGACCTCGGTGTGCAGCACCTTCTCCACGGCCCGGTGCGTCAGCCAGCGCGGGGCGCCGTCGGGCACGGGCAGGGTGGTCAGGTCGATGTTGCGGGTGGCGATGGGCAGGCGGCGCTTGCGGCGCAGCAGCATGACCAGCGCGGTGTGCGGGGCCTGGAGGCCGTAGAACACGAGGAAGCCGACGACGGCCGCGTAGAAGACCGTGTCCCCGGCGACCTCGGTGCGGGCCAGCAGCAGGACCAGCAGGAACTGCCGTATGAGGAAGCGGATGGTCAGGCCGAGCCTGGCCTTGCCCATCCGGACCAGCATGTAGCTGCCCCTGCGGTGCAGGTAGTGGTCGCCCAGGTACGAGACCGCGGCGGCGACGGCGAACGCGTAGCCGGACGGCAGCAGGGCGGTGACCAGCATCGCCGGGTAGCTCAGCACCGTGAGGAGCGTCGCCACGATCTCGGCGGTGGAGACCGCGCCGATGAGACGGCGCAGCAGCATGCCCGTCACGCCACCTCCCCGGAGGCGTCGGCGCTGAGGGCGGCGGCCAGGGCGCGTTCGAACGACCCGGCGTTGCTCGCGTCGGCGGTCGGGTCCTGCTGGCGGACGTCGATGACGTGCCCGGTCATCGCGGACAGCAGCACGTCCAGGGACGTGCGGGCGACGGCCTCGGAGGACAGCAGCGTCCCGGCGGGCTCCTTGCCGAACGCCTTGGTCCGCATCGGGGTGGCGGTCCGCTCGGGGTTGACGCAGTTGACGCGGATGCCGTCGCCGGCCCACTCGTCGGCCAGCGCCTGGGTGAGGTTCACCATGGCGGCCTTCGTGGAGGAGTAGAGGCTGTACTCGGCGCGACCCCTGGTGTAGCTGCTGGAGGTGTACAGCAGCAGCTGGCCGCGGGACTCGGCGAGGTACTTGTGCGCCTCGCGGGCGATGCGGACCGGCGCGAGGTAGTTGACCTTGAGGGCTTCCTCGATGGTCGCGTCGTCGGTCTCGGCGAGCTTCCCTATGCGCAGGACGCCGGCGGTGTTCACGACGTAGTCGATGCGGCCGGTGTCGGCGTACGCCTTGGCGAGGGACTCGGAGATGTCCTGGGGGTTCTCGACGTGCGTGCCGGTGGTGGAGCGGCCGAGGGCGTAGACGGTGGCGCCGTACCGCTCGGCGAGGTCGGCTATGTCCTTGCCTATGCCGTACGAGCCGCCGAAGACGACGACCGTACGCCCGGCCAGCCGCTCGCGGTACGCGTCCTCGTCGGACTGCTGGGGCACCGCGGTCGAGGCGAGCTGGAAGAGCTTGTCGGCGATGAACACGTCGACGGGCTGGGTGACCTTCATGTTGAACTCGTCACCCGGCACGACGTGGATCGGCACGTCCGGCAGGTACTTCAGGACCACGGAGCAGTCGTCGGTCGCCTGGAAGTTCGGGTCGCCCGCGGCCACCTCGTACGCCCGGCGGATCGTGGACAGCCGGAACGCCTGCGGGGTCTGGCCGCGTCGCAGGCGCGAACGGTCGGGGACGTCGGTGATGAACTCGCCGTCCTCGCCGTGCGTGCGCGTCACGATGATGGTGTCGGCGGAAGGGATGGCGACGTCCACCGCCTGGTAGCGCTCCAGCGCCGTCACGCAGTCGCTGATCACGCGCTGCGACAGCAGGGGCCGCACGGCGTCGTGGAACAGGACGTGACGCTCCTCACCCTCGGCGAGGCCCTCGCTCAGCGCGGCGATCGCGACCTGCGTGGTCTCGTTCCGCGTCGCGCCGCCCTCGACGACCCGGCTGACCTTGGTGAGGCCGCTCTTCGCGACGATCCGCTCGACGTCCGGCACGTACCCCGGGGCCATCAGCACGATCACGTCGTCGATCTCCGGGGCGTCCTCGAAGACGGCGAGGGTGTGCTCGATGACAGCCTTTCCCGCGATCTTGATCAGCTGCTTCGGTATGGAGAGACCCACTCGCTGGCCCGTACCACCGGCGAGCACGACCGCTGTGGTGTGGGGGGACGGTCCTTTGGGTTGGTTGGACAAGGCAGCTCCTGCCGGTATCAAGAAGTGTCGCCTACGCGAGGAGAAGGTTAACCCCCGTAGAAGCCTGACCCCTAAGTGAGATGAACCGTTGTCGGGGGTTATCGCTTTGTGACAGGGGCACGTTACACAGGGGTACTCCGCCGTTCACCGGGCGGCCGTCCCCCGTTCTCTTACAGATGTCCGGGCAGCGCCGGATGATTCAGCGCGGGACGGGTCATTTCCGTCACATCACTCACAAAGGCGCGTATTTCTCCCTCCGGGCACGACGCTCCTGTCACGAACGCCGCCCGGTGTCCGCACAAGGCGGGCACCGGACCGGCACCGCGCGTCCCCGCGGCGCCCGTTCAGTCGAAGGGGTGGAATTCCTCGAATTCCCGCTGCGCGCTGTCGTTGCGCCGCGCCTCCCGGTCCCGGCGGCGCTGCACGGCGGGCCGCGTCTCGGCGATGCGGTGATCCTCGCCACGCCTGCCCAGCATCTCCGCGCCCCCGGTGACGGACGGCTCGAAGTCGAAGACGACCGCGTCGTCGTCACTCCCGATCGCCACGCCGTCGCCCTCCCTGGCGCCCGCCCTGACGAGTTCCGCCTCGACGCCGAGGCGGTTCAGCCGGTCCCCGAGGTAACCGACCGCCTCGTCGTTGCTGAAATCGGTCTGCCGCACCCAGCGCTCCGGCTTCTCGCCGCGCACCCGGAAGAATCCCTCGCCGTCCCGCGTCACCGTGAAGCCCGCGTCATTGACGGCGCGCGGCCTGATCACGATCCGCGTCGGCGCCTCGGCCGGCACCGCGGCCCGCGCTTCCGCGACGAGTTCGGCGAGCGCGAAGGAGAGTTCCCGCAGCCCTTTCCGCGACACCGCGGAAACCTCGAATACCGGCAGGCCGCGGGCCTGGAGTTCCGGCCTGACCATTTCCGCCAGATCCGCGCCGTCCGGGATATCCGTCTTGTTGAGCACCACGAGGCGCGGCCTGCCGTCGAGGCCGCCGTACTGGGCGAGCTCGCGCTCGATCACGTCGAGGTCGGAGAGCGGGTCGCGCTCCGACTCCAGGGTCGCGCAGTCCAGGACGTGCACGAGGACCGAGCAGCGCTCCACGTGCCGCAGGAAGTCGAGCCCGAGGCCCTTGCCCTCGCTCGCGCCGGGGATGAGCCCCGGGACGTCGGCGACGGTGTAGACGGTCGTGCCCGCCGTGACGACGCCGAGGTTCGGCACCAGCGTCGTGAACGGGTAGTCCGCGATCTTCGGGCGGGCGGCGGACAGCACGGAGATCAGCGACGACTTGCCCGCGCTCGGGAAGCCGACCAGCGCGACGTCCGCGACCGTCTTCAGTTCGAGGACGATCTCCCGCTCCTCGCCCGGCTCGCCGAGCAGCGCGAAGCCGGGGGCCTTGCGGCGCGGCGAGGCGAGCGCCGCGTTCCCCAGGCCGCCGCGGCCGCCCTGTCCGGCGACGAACGTGGTCCCCTCGCCCACCAGGTCGGCCAGCACCTCGCCGGACGTGTCGAGCACCACCGTGCCGTCGGGGACGGGTAGGACGAGGTCCTGGCCGTGGGCGCCCGTACGGTTCCCGCCGCCGCCCGGCTTGCCGTTGGTGGCCTTCCGGTAGGGGCGGTGGTGGTATTCGAGCAGCGTGGTGACGTCGCGGTCCACGACGAGGGTGACGCTGCCGCCGCGCCCGCCGTCGCCGCCGTCCGGGCCGCCGAGCGGCTTGAACTTCTCCCGGTGCACGGAGGCACAGCCGTGGCCCCCGTTACCCGCGACGACATGCAGCTCGACGCGGTCCACGAAGGTGGTCATGGTGTGCCTCCCGGCAGGTTCTGGCGTGTGCTTCAGGGCTGGGTCGGGGGCGTGCCCCAACGGGCAAGGGCGGACCCGCCTCCCCGGCCGGGGAGGCGATCCGCCCTCGGGTGTACGCGCTGCCGGTCGTTACGCGGCGGCAGCCGGCACGATGTTGATGACCCTGCGGTCACGGTACGTGCCGAACTCGACGGTGCCCGCCTGGAGGGCGAACAGCGTGTCGTCCTTGCCACGGCCGACACCCTTGCCGGGGTGGAAGTGCGTGCCGCGCTGACGGATCAGGATCTCGCCGGCGTTCACCAGCTGCCCGCCGAAGCGCTTCACACCGAGGTACTGGGGGTTGGAGTCGCGCCCGTTCCGGGTGGACGAGGCGCCCTTCTTGTGTGCCATCTCGCGTCAGTCCCTTACTTCGCGGCCGGGGCGGGGATCTCGGTGATCTTCAGCTGGGTCTGAAGCTGGCGGTGACCCATCCGCCGGCGGTAGCCGGTCTTGTTCTTGAACTTCTGAATCCGGATCTTCTCGCCCTTGGTGTGGTCGAGGACCTCGGCCGTGACCTTGACGCCCGCCAGGACCCACGGGTCGCTGGTCACGGTGTCGCCGTCCACGACGAGCAGGGTGGAGAGCTCGACGGTGTCGCCGACCTCGTTCCCGGCCAGACGGTCGGTCTCGATGACATCGCCGACAGCAACCTTCTGCTGACGGCCGCCGGTGCGCACGATCGCGTACACGCGGAACTCTCTCTCGCTCGATTCGGTCCCCTGACGCCAGCAGCGGGCGGACCCGGCCTCTCCCGCGCGCGGCCCACTGCCGGGCCCGCGCCTGACGCGGGAGGAAGATGCTCAGGGGTGTGACGTGCCAGGTGACACGCCGACCGCCAAGGATACGGAGACGCCGGTGGGGCGGTCAAATCACCCGTCCCACCGGCGTCCACGGCCGTACGGCCGCGCGTCACCCTGTCACTCGTCGGTCGAGGCCGAGACCGAGGGCGGCGGGGTCGCCTCGGCGGCGGTGGCCTTGGCCGACTTCTTCGCCGCCGACTTGGCGGCCGTCTTCTTGGTGGTGGCCTTCTTGGCGGCCGCCTTCTTCGTGGTGGCCTTCTTCGCCGCCGCCTTCTTCGTGGCGGTCTTCTTGGCCGCCGCCTTCTTCGCCGTCTTCCTGGCCGGGGCAGGCGCCTCGGGGGCCTCAGGTGCCTCCGGGCTCTCCGCGGTCTTCGACGCCCCGGACGGGACGACGGTCACCACGGCCTCCGTGGAGCCCTCGGGGGACCCGGCGGGGGCCGAGGCACGGCGTACGGCACGCCGCCTCGGCTTGGCCTCGACCGGCTCGGCGGGCACGGCGGACTCGGCGACCTCGGCCACGGCGGGCCCCGCCTCGGACGGGGCCGCCGGGACGACCAGCACCTCCGGCTCCTGCGTGGCCCGGGGCGATCCTGCGGGCACCGACACCTTGCGGCGGCTCCCGCGCCGGGGCGTGGGCCCGGCCTCGGCCGGGGCCTCCTCCCGGGGCTCGGGGGCGGCCTCCTCGGCCACCGCCGGCACGACCACCTCGGCCTCGGCCTCGGAGTCCTCGCCGGTCTGCGGCGGCCCGGCGGGCGTGCCGACCTTCCGGGTGGCACGGCGACGGCGGCGCGGCGCGCGTTCGCCCTCCCCGGCGCCCGGCTCCGGCGCGACGGCCCCGGCCGCCTCGGCCGCCTCCGCCTCGGCGGTGACGGTCAGGTCCGCGATGTCGGCCAGCCCGAGCGGCCCGGTCTCCTCGACGGGCTCGGTCTGTTCCGCCGGCTCCGTCTGCCCGGCCTGCTCGGTGTGCTCGGCGTGCTCGGCGCCGCCCTTGCCGCGCTTGCGGTTCTTCCGCCCACCGCCGCCGCCACCGCCGCCACCGGAGGTGTGCGCGTGGTCCATGTGGACGATGACGCCCCGCCCGTTGCAGTGCACGCACGGCTCGGAGAACGATTCGAGCAGCCCCTGACCGACCCGCTTCCGCGTCATCTGCACGAGGCCGAGCGACGTGACCTCGGCCACCTGGTGCTTGGTGCGGTCTCGGCCGAGGCATTCGAGCAGCCTGCGCAGGACCAGGTCGCGGTTGGACTCCAGCACCATGTCGATGAAGTCGATCACGATGATGCCGCCGAGGTCGCGCAGCCGCAGCTGCCGGACGATCTCCTCGGCCGCCTCCAGGTTGTTCCTGGTGACGGTCTCCTCCAGGTTGCCGCCCTGGCCGGTGAAGCGCCCGGTGTTGACGTCCACGACGACCATCGCCTCGGTGCGGTCGATGACCAGCGAACCGCCGCTCGGCAGCCACACCTTCCGGTCGAGCGCCTTCATCAGCTGCTCGTCGATCCGGTAGGTCGCGAAGACGTCCACGTCCGACGTCCACCGCTGGAGGCGGTCCGCCAGGTCGGGGGCGACGCGCGACACGTAGTCGCTGATGGTGCCCCACGCGGCGTCACCGCTGACGATGACCTTCGAGAAGTCCTCGTTGAAGATGTCGCGGACGACGCGGACGGTCATGTCGGGCTCGCCGTACAGGAGCGTCGGCGCGTTGCCCTTCTTCGCCTTCTTCTGGATCTCCTCCCACTGCGCCTGGAGGCGCTCGACGTCACGCGTCAGCTCGTCCTCGGTCGCGCCCTCGGCCGCCGTGCGCACGATGACGCCCGCGTTCTCGGGGACGATCCGCTTGAGGATCTGCTTCAGCCGCGCCCGCTCGGTGTCCGGCAGCTTGCGGCTGATGCCGGTCATCGAGCCCTCGGGGACGTAGACCAGGTAGCGGCCGGGCAGCGAGATCTGGCTCGTCAGCCGGGCGCCCTTGTGGCCGATCGGGTCCTTGGTCACCTGGACGAGGACCGGCTGGCCGGACTTGAGCGCGGACTCGATGCGGCGCGGGCCGTGTCCGAGGCCGAGCGCCTCGAAGTTGACCTCACCCGCGTACAGCACCGCGTTACGGCCCTTGCCGATGTCGACGAACGCCGCCTCCATGGACGGCAGGACGTTCTGCACCTTGCCGAGGTAGACGTTGCCGACGTAGCTGGCGGACTGCTCCTTGTTGACGAAGTGCTCGACGAGGACGTTGTCCTCCAGCACGCCGATCTGGGTGCGCTCGCCGCTCTGCCGGACGACCATCACGCGCTCGACCGACTCCCGGCGCGCCAGGAACTCGGCCTCGGTGATGATCGGCGCACGGCGCCTGCCCTGCTCGCGCCCCTCGCGGCGGCGCTGCTTCTTCGCCTCAAGGCGGGTCGAGCCCTTGATGGACTGCACGCCGTCCGCGCTCTCGGTCGCGCCGTCACGCTTGCGGCGCGGCTCGCGGACCTTGATCACGGTGCGCTCCGGGTCGTCCCCGGAGTCCTGGGAACCACTGTCACCCTCGGCGTCGCCCTCGCCGCTGCGGCGACGGCGGCGGCGCCTGCGGCGCGAGCCGCCCGCACCCTCGTCGGCGTCCGTCTCGTCGGCGCCCGCCTCGTCACCGCGGGCGGTGTCGGCGGTGTCGGTGGCGGGCTCGGCCCCGGTGTGCCCGGCCTCGTCCTCGTCGCCGTCCGCCTCGGCGGCGGCACCGGCGACCTCGGCGGCACGCTCGGCGGTCTCGCCGCGGCGCCGCCTGCGACCACCGCGGCGGCGGCGGCGCGCGGGCCGGTCGTGGCCCTCGTCCTCGTCGTACTCACCGGCGGCGGCGTCGGGGACGGACTGCTCGTCGGCCTCGGCCGCCGGCGCGGCCTCCTCCGTCTCCTCCGGCCCGTCGTCGATCCCGGGCGCCTGGAACGGGTACCGGTCGTCGTGCTCGTCGTCCGCCCGGCGGCGCCCGGCGGCGGCCTCCTCGGCGGCGCGCTGCGGCGTCTGGAACATGGGGGCCTGGAACACCGGCGCGCGGAAGACGGCGGCAGGCGCCTGCGGTGCCTCCGCGGGGGCGGTCTCACGGGCCTGCTGCTCGGTGCGCGTCGCGCGGCGGCGACGGCGCGAGGGCGCGGCGGTCTCGTCCTGCGCGGCCGCCGGGGTCTCCTCCGGCCGGGCGGGTACGGCCTCGGGCTCGGCGGCCTTCGGCTCGGCGCTCCCGGGCCCGGCGGCCTCGGAGACGGCCACGGCCTCGGCGGCGTCGGGCGCGGCGGCGTCGGGCGCGGCGGCGGCCCGGGTGGCACGGCGGCGGCGGCGCGGCGCGGCCGGTTCCGTGGTCTCGGACACGGTCGCCGCCGTCTCCTCCACCGTGACGGGTGCGGGCGCCGACACCTCCTCGGCCACGGACTCGGGCGAGGCGGCCGCGCGCGTCGCACGGCGGCGGCGCGGCGCCGGAGCTGCGGGCTCGGCCTCCGGCTGGGGCGCGGGCGCGGCCTCCGCCTCGGCGGCGGGCTGCTCGGCGGGCGCGGCGGCCCGGGTGGCACGCCGACGGCGGCGCGGCGCGGCCGGTTCGGCCGCTTCCTCCGCCGCGTCGGGCGCGCCGACGACCGGGTCCTCGACCGCGGCCGGCTCGGCGGCGGGCTCGGGGACGAGTTCCTCGGTGACGTCGGTGGTGGCAGAGGCGTCGTTGACGTCGGCGGACTCCGCCTCGGGCTCCACCGGGGCCTTGGGCGCGGCGGCGGCCCTGGTCGTACGGCGGCGGCGCGGCGCGGGGGCGGGCTCGGGAGCCGCCTCCTCGGAGACGGCGACCGCCTCGGCGGCGAGCGCGCTCCCGGTCTCCTCGGGCGCCGAGGCGGCACGCGTGGCGCGGCGACGGCGGCGCGGCGCAGCGGGTTCGGCCGTCTCGGACACGGTCGCCGCCGTCTCCTCCACCGGAGCCGGGGTGGACACGGCCGCGGCCGGGGACTCGGGGGAGGCTGCCGCACGCGTGGCGCGGCGGCGGCGCGGTGCCGGAGCGGCTGCGGGCTCGGCCTCCGGCTGGGGTTGCTGCTGCTCAGGGGCGGCTTCCGCCTCGGCGGCGGGCTGCCCGGCGGGCGTGTCACCGGTGCCGGTGACGCGCGTCACGTCCGGCGCGGACGCCGCGCGGGTCGCACGGCGGCGGCGGCGCGGCGGCAGGGTGTCGCTGGGGCTCGTGTCCCCGGCGGCGGTGCCTGGGTCGTCGGTCGGTCGGTCGTCGGAGCTGGGGACGCTGGTGGTGCTGTCGATGCGTTCAGCGCCGTCCGCTTCCGCGGACTCGTTGGGCTCGTGCATGCGGGCGGTTCTCCCGTCACGCTCCCGGGCGCCTCACCGGTGACGGCGGGCGCCGCTCGGGAGCTGTCGTGTAGCTCGCCGGTTCCAGACCCTTGCGGTATGGCTACGGCGAAAGTCTCCTGGTCGGTGCGTCGCCCGGAACAGCGGGGCCCGAGTGGCTCCCTGGCACCTAGCGGTTCGGCGGCGCGGCAACGGCATCACTGTCCGGCGGTGCCCGGCGCCGCCGCGGCCTGCTGTCCGGCGGCCGTGGAAGAGGCGGCCAGGGCAGCGTCGCGGTCGGGCGCGAACGGGTCGGTCACCGTGCCGGTCTCCTCATCGAGCGGCCCCTGCGCCAGCCTGGTCACCGCAGCGGGGACCGGCGGCGCCAGGTCGGCCGTAGCGCGGAGACCGGACAGGACGTCGTCAGGTCGTACGGCAGGTGTGAGGTGCCGTACTACCAGGCGCAGTATCGCACAAGGGCGGCCGTCGAGCCCATCGGACCCGGCTTCGAGGGACACCACGGCCGTGCGCGCGTCGAAGGTGCGCAGCCCTTTCTTGGTCTCCCGCCGCACCTCGACGGTCTCCGCGGCGAGGAACGACGCGACCGCCGCGCGGGCGTCCGCCGGGTCCACGCCGTCGAGCCGCAGCTCCCACCGGGAGGCCGCCAGCTGGTCGGCGAAGTCGGGTGTACGCGCCTCCACGGCCTCCACGATGTCGAGCCCGTCGGGCAGCGACGTGTCGAGGTCGGCCATCAGCGCGGCCGGGTCGCGGCGCTCGCTGAGGGCGATCTCCAGGTACTCCGCCTCGCTCGCGGTGCCGGTGGGCGCCGCGTTCGCGTAGGAGACCCGGGGGTGCGGGGTGAAGCCCGCCGAGTAGGCCATCGGCACCGCGGCGCGGCGCAGCGCCCGTTCGAAGGCGCGCTGGAAGTCGCGGTGGCTGGTGAATCGCAGGCGGCCCCGCTTGGTGTAGCGCAGTCGGATGCGCTGCACCGCGGGTGCGGGCGGCGGGCCTACGGGCTGTCGCTTGCCCAGTGGTTCTCAGTCCCTCGTAGCTGCTGTCGTGCACCGGTCGTACGGCTGCCGGTCACCGGTGGGTGAACCGTTGCCTGCCTCCAAGGTTACGTGCCCCCGGTGGCGATCCAGTAGCGGAGCTTCTCGGCCCTGCGGTCCTCCAGGACGCCGCCGCACGCCTCGATGGCCTTGCGGGAGCCCGTGTTGTCCCAGTCGCAGGTCACCAGCACCGGGTCGAAGCCCAGGCGGTGGGCGACGGGCAGCGAGGCGCGGAGCATCGCCGTGGCGTGCCCGCGCCGCCGCGCGGACGGCCGCACGTCGTAGCCGATGATGCCGCCCCACTCCAGCAGGCGCGGCGTCATGCGGTGCCGGATGGACAGCCGGCCGAGGAACGTGTCACCCGCCGTCCACCACAGCACCGTGGACGGTACGTGGCCGACCGGCCGCGGCGTGTCGTCCGCCGCGTCGGCCCGGGTGAGGCGCGCGTACTCGGCGAAGACCGCCGGGTCGGCCCAGCGGTCGCCGAAGGCGGCCATGTCCCGGCCGAGCATGGAGTTGTCGTCGGGCAGCCCGCGCCCCTCGGCGCGGAACTCGCGGACGGCCGCGAGGAACGACGCGTGGACCGCCGTCGCGGGGGCGGTCAGCGCCGCGTCCCCCGGCCCAGGTCCCGGCTGTGGCGCGCCCGCCATCACTTCACCGTCAGCGGCAGCAGCTTCTTGCCGGTCGGGCCGATCTGGATCTCGGTGTTCATCTGCGGGCAGACGCCGCAGTCGAAGCACGGGGTCCAGCGGCAGTCCTCGACCTCGGTCTCGTCGAGCGCGTCCTGCCAGTCCTCCCACAGCCAGTCCTTGTCGAGCCCGGAGTCGAGGTGGTCCCAGGGCAGGACCTCCTCGTAGCCGCGCTCGCGCGTCGTGTACCAGTCGACGTCCACGCCGGCCGGCGGCAGGGCGCGCGCGGCGGCGTCCATCCACAGGTCGTAGGAGAAGTACTCGCGCCAGCCGTCGAAGCGCCCGCCCGCCTCGTACACCGCCCGGATCACGGCGCCCACGCGCCGGTCGCCGCGCGAGAGCAGGCCCTCGACCACGCCGGGCTTGCCGTCGTGGTAGCGGAAGCCGATGGAGCGGCCGTAGCGCTTGTCGCCGCGGATGCGGTCGCGCAGCTTCGCGAGGCGCGCGTCGGTCTCCTCGGCGGACAGCTGCGGCGCCCACTGGAACGGGGTGTGCGGCTTGGGCACGAAGCCGCCGATGGAGACGGTGCAGCGGATGTCGTTGGCGCCGGTGACCTCGCGGCCTTTGGCGATGACCTTGACGGCCATGTCGGCGATCTGGAGCACGTCCTCGTCGGTCTCGGTGGGCAGGCCGCACATGAAGTACAGCTTCACCTGCCGCCAGCCGTTGCCGTACGCGGTGGCGACCGTGCGGATCAGGTCCTCCTCGGAGACCATCTTGTTGATGACCTTCCGGATGCGCTCGCTGCCGCCCTCGGGGGCGAACGTGAGTCCTGAGCGGCGGCCGTTGCGCGTCAGCTCGTTGGCCAGGTCGATGTTGAACGCGTCCACGCGGGTGGACGGCAGCGACAGGCCGATCTTGTCCGCCGCGTACCGGTCGGCGAGGCCGCCGGCGATGTCGGCGATCTCGCTGTGGTCGGCCGAGGAGAGCGACAGCAGGCCGACCTCCTCGAAGCCGGTGGCGGCGAGGCCGCGCTCGACCATCTCGCCGACGCCGGTGATGGACCGCTCGCGCACCGGCCGCGTGATCATGCCGGCCTGGCAGAAGCGGCAGCCCCGGGTGCAGCCGCGGAAGATCTCGACCGACATGCGCTCGTGCACGGTCTCGGCGAGCGGCACGAGGGGCTGCTTCGGGTACGGCCACTCGTCCAGGTCCATGACGGTGTGCTTGGACACGCGCCACGGCACGCCGGAACGGTTCGGCACGACGCGGCCGATCCGCCCGTCCGGCAGGTACTCGACGTCGTAGAAGCCCGGCACGTACACGCCGCCGGTGCGCGCGAGGCGCAGCAGCAGCCCCGGCCTGCCGTCCGGCCTGCCCTCGGCCTTCCAGGCGCGCACGATCTCGCTGATGTCCAGCACGGCCTGCTCGCCGTCGCCGATGACCGCGCAGTCGATGAACTCGGCGATCGGCTCCGGGTTGAACGCGGCGTGCCCGCCCGCGACGACGACCGGGTGGTCCTCGGTGCGGTCGGCCGCGGCGAGCGGGACGCCGGACAGGTCGAGCGCGGTGAGGAGGTTGGTGTAGCCCAGCTCGGTGGAGAACGAGACGCCCAGCAGGTCGAACGCGCCGACGGGCCGGTGCCCGTCCACCGTGAACTGGGGGACCTGATGCTTGCGCATCAGCTCCTCCAGGTCGGGCCACACGCTGTACGTGCGCTCGGCGAGGACGCCCTCGCGCTCGTTCAGCACCTCGTAGAGGATCATGACGCCCTGGTTGGGCAGCCCGACCTCGTACGCGTCGGGGTACATCAGCGCCCAGCGGACGTCGCAGGAGTCCCAGTCCTTGACGGTGGAGTTCAGTTCACCGCCGACGTACTGGATGGGCTTCTGCACGTGCGGGAGCAGGGCCTCCAGGCGCGGGAAGACCGACTCGACAGGCATACGGGCGCCTTTCAGCATCGGGGTCACCATCGGGGCGTGGCGCGCGGGCGGCGTGCCCGCGACCGGCTCGGCCACTCAGCGTACCGGCATCGCGCGCGCGGCCCGTCCGGCGGCGGGGGCCGCGGTGACGGACAGCGGCCGTTTCATGCGGACCGACTGGAGCAGCCCGACGGCGATCCACACGGCGAACATGGCGGTGCCGCCGTACGACAGGAACGGCAGCGGGATGCCCGCGACCGGCATGATGCCGAGCGCCATCCCGATGTTCTCGAAGCACTGGAACGCCAGCCACGCCACGATTCCGGCGGCGATGACGGTGCTGTACAGGTCGGTGGACTCGCGGGCGATGCGCAGCGCGCGCCACAGGAC
The DNA here is from genome assembly GCF_047200595.1 of Streptomyces sp. MS19. Lineage (NCBI taxonomy): Bacteria > Bacillati > Actinomycetota > Actinomycetes > Kitasatosporales > Streptomycetaceae > Streptomyces > Streptomyces sp. MS19. The sequence continues at coordinate 252,354 of NZ_JBJZOH010000005.1, forward strand.
GACGCCGATCAGCAGGATGATGCCGCCCGCCCCGACGAAGCCCAGTTCCTCGCCCGCGACCGTGAAGATGAAGTCGGTGTGCTGCTCGGGGACGAACTGGCCGGTCGTCTGCGTGCCGTTGAACAGTCCGCTGCCCCAGACCCTGCCGGTCCCTATGGCGATCCTGGCCTGGTTGGTGTTGTAGCCGACGCCGGACGGGTCGCGCGACGGGTCGGCGAAGGCGGCGAAGCGGTCGATCTGGTAGCTGTCGAGGAGGCCGAGCAGCCAGACGAGGACGGCCGCCGCGATCCCGGCCGCGATCAGGCCGAGCGACCACCTCAGGGGCGATCCGGACGCCAGCAGGATGCCGAGCACGATGACGCTGAGCACCATGGCCATGCCCATGTCGTCCACGACGACGACGGCCAGCGGGATCGCGGCCAGCCCGAGCGCCTGGAGTATCGCCTTGGTGCCGGGGAACTCGCGGTCGCCCGCGTCCACCTGGTCGGCCAGGATGACGGCGAGCCCCAGGACGACGGCGACCTTCGCGAACTCGCCTGGCTGGAGCGTGTAGCCGCCGATGGACAGCCAGGCGCGCTGCCCGTTGATCTCGGTGCCGAGGGGGCTGAAGACGAGGAGCATCGCGCCGAGCGAGAGCGCGAAGAAGACGGGGACGAAGCTGCGCAGCCGCTGGTGCCCGAGCCACATGACGCCGACGGCCAGGGCCACGCCTATCGCGAGGTTGATCGTCTGGCGTATCAGGAAGAACTGCGGGTCGCCGCCCGTTATCCCGGTCCTGTTGCGGGTCGCCGAGTAGATCAGCACGATCCCCAGGCCGGACAGGGCGAGCGCGGCGAGCAGCAGCACCCAGTCGATCCGCCGGACCAGGGAGTCGCGGGCGGCGAGTCTGCGCCACGCGCTCTTGGGCGGGGCGAGCCGGGCGATGGTCAGGTTACGCGTGCTCACCGGAGGTGCCTCGTCAGCCTGGGGGTCGGGGGCTTGTCGTGGTCAGGCGGTGTCGTCGGGCGGTCCGCCGCCGGGGTCGGTGCCCGGATCGGCGCCGGGTTCCTCGCCCGGTTCCGCGCCGGGGTCGGGTCCCGGGTCGCCGTCGGGATCGCCGCCGGTGTCGGTGCCGGGATCGGTCCCCGGGTCGTCCCCCGGATCGCCGCCGGGATCACCGCCCGGGTCGCCGGTGTCGCCCGTGTCGGCGCCGCCTGGGCCGTCCCCGTCGCGCTCGCCACGGTCGGCCCGCTCCTCGTCGCCGCGGTCGGGGACGATCGTGCCGTTCTCGTCGATGCGCGGCAGGTCGCGGTGCGGCTCAGGCAGCAGCGCCCTGTCCTCGTCCACCGAGCCGCCGCTCACCCCGTAGATCGCCTCCCAGATGTGCCGCACGGCGTCACCGGACGCGCCGGAGCCCGTGCCGGCCTGGGAGATCGTCATGACGACGGTGTAGTCGTCGGAGTACGTCGCGAGCCACGACGTCGTCTGCTGGTCGCCCGACGCCTCGGCCGTACCGGTCTTGCCGTGCAGCGGGATCTCGCCCTGCGGCCAGCCGCCGAACTTCCACGCCGCGCTACCCGTCGTGATGACGCTCTCGGTGGCGTCCCGCAGGTTGCCGAGCGTCTCCCCGTCCACCGGGAGGCTGCCGGTCTCCACCGGCTCGAACTCGTCGCGCACCGTGCCGTCCGGGCCGATCACGGCGCGGCCGACCTGCGGCTGGTAGAGCGTGCCGCCGTTGCCGAGCGCCGCGTAGACGGTGGCCAGCTGGACCGGCGTGACGAGCACGTCGCCCTGCCCGATGGAGAAGTTGAGCATGTCACCGGCGCGCATCGTCATGCCCTCGGTGCAGTTCTCGCGGGCGATGCGGGCCGCGTAGTCGTCGCGGTCGGACTCGGCGATCTCGCACCACTCGTCCTTGTTGGCCTCCCAGTAGTCGCGCTTCCACTGGCGGTCGGGGATGCGGCCCGCCGCCTCGTCGGGGAGGTCGATGCCGGTGCGCTCGCCGAGGCCGAAGTCGTGCGCGGTGCGGAAGAGCCAGTCGTCCGGGTCGTCCACCGGGTCGTTGCCGCCGTCGGCCTGCCACTCGCGGTGGGCGATGCCGTAGAAGACGGTGTTGCAGGAGACCTCGATGGCGCGGCCGAGGGAGATCGGGCCGTACGAGGACGACTCGAAGTTGCGGAACGTCTGGCCGCCGATGTCGTACGAGGAGGCGCAGTCGTAGCGGCCGTTCCAGTCGTACCCGGCGCGGACGGCGGCGGTCGAGGTGACGACCTTGAACGTCGATCCCGGCGGCCCCTGGCCCATGATCGCCCGGTTGAGCAGCGGGTATTCGGAGTCCTCGTCCGTCAGCGCGGCGTAGTCGTCGCTGGAGATGCCGCCGACCCAGACGTTCGGGTCGTAGTCGGGCGCGGACGCCATGGCGACGACGCGGCCGGTCGCGTTCTCCAGGACGACGGCCGAGCCGGCCTCGGCCTCGTAGTTGCGGCCCGAGATGTCGTCGTACTGCGCGCGCGCGACCTCCATGGCCTGCGCCAGCTCCTGTTCCACGACGGCCTGCACGCGGGTGTCGATGGTGGTCACGAGGGAGTCGCCGGCGCGGGCGGCCTCGCTCTCCGACTGGCCGAGCACCCGGCCGAACTTGTCCACCTCGTACCGCGTCACACCGGCCTGCCCGCGCAGGTACTCGTCGTAGGACCGCTCAAGACCCGCGCGGCCGATCTGGTCCGAGCGCAGCAGCGGGTTGTCGGTGTCCTCGGAGTCGGCGACCTCGTCGTCGGTGACGGGCGAGAGGTAGCCGAGGACCTGTGCCGTGTCGGCGCCGTCCGGGGCGGGGTAGCGGCGTACGGCGGTGGGCTCGGCGCTGATGCCGGGGAAGTCCTCGGTGCGCTCGCGGATCTGGAGCGCCTGCCGTGTCGTGGCCTCGTCGGTGATCGGGATCGGCTGGTACGGCGAACCGTTCCAGCAGGGCTGCGGCGTCTGCGCGTCGCACAGCCGCACCCGGTTGGCGACCTCGTCGGCGGGCAGGCCGAGGAGTTCGGCGACGTCGGCGAGTACCTGTTCCCCGTCGTCGGGGAGCTTGCTCAGCTCGGTCCGGTCGGCGGAGACGACGAGCCGTGTCTCGTTGTCAGCGATCGGCACGCCGCGCGCGTCGAGGATCGCGCCGCGCACGGCGGGCTGGATGACCTGCTGCACGTGGTTGCCCGCCGCCTGGGCGGCGAACTCGTCGCCCTGCCTGATCTGGAGGTACCACAGGCGCCCGCCGAGCGTCAGCAGCAGGGAGAAGACCAGTATCTGGATGACGACCAGGCGGATGGTGATGCGCGAGGTCCGCCCGGTCTCCGGGATGTTCGTCACAGGCGCTTGACCCCCTTGATGCGGCCGGCGCGGTTGCGCGCGGAGCGGCTGAGCAGCGAGGACCGCTGCTTCCCGGCGAGACGGGTCGCCTTCCCGTAGCGGCTGCGGCGCGGCGCGCGGGTACGGAGCCCGGTGCCGGAGCGGCCGAGCCAGCTGACCGGCGCGTCCCCGGCGCCGCCGGAGCCGCCGTCGCCGGCGAGCGGGTCGTTCTCCGTGCGGCGTGCCATGGCCATCACCAGCGGGACGACGAACGGGGCGAGCAGCAGGTCGTAGAGCGTGGCGCTGACCAGCAGGCCGGTCAGCCCGACGTCACGGGCGGCCGAGTCGCCCACCAGCGCGCCGACGCCCGCGTAGAGCAGCGTCGAGGAGGCGGCGCCCGCGGCGACCACGAGCATCGGCACGGTCGCCGACCTGTGCTGGCCGCCCTCGGGCTTGGTGAGCCCGGCCGCGTAGCCGACGACGCACAGGACCAGCGCGTACCGGCCCACCGCGTGGTCGGCGGGCGGCGCGAGGTCGGCGAGCAGCCCGGCCGCGAAACCGACGAGGCAGCCGCCCACGTGGCCGTAGACCAGGGCGAGGCCGAGGACCGTCAGGAGCAGCAGGTCGGGGACGGCGCCGGGCAGGCCGAGCCGCGCGAGGACGCTGACCTGGACGACGAGCGCCACGGTCACGAGGAGGATCGTGAGGAGGGTACGTGCTACGCGCATCGGTCACTCCACGTCTGGGTCGGCGGGGGCGGCTGGGTCGGCGGGATCGGCGGGTGGACCCGCGCCGGGACCGCCGGGCTGCCCGCCCTCGGCGGCGACGTCGCCGTCCTGGCCGCCCTCGCCCGGCGCCTCCGGCTCCCGGGTGCCGTCCTCCACGCCGCCGGGACCGTCCTCGGTGCCGCTGTCCCCGTCGCGCTCGCGGGCGCCGCGGTCGGCCCGCTCGTCCTCGTCGCGGCCCTCGTCCCTGTCCTCGGGACGCGGCGGGAGGACGGAGTCGCGCGGGTTGTCGCGCGGCGGCTCGACGACGACGCCCACCAGGTCGAGCTGGGTGAACGAGACGTACGGCCGCACGCGCACCGTCCTCGTCAGGTCGCCCGCCGTGCGGTCCACGCTGACGACCTCGCCGACCGGGACGCCCGGCACGAACGGCCGGTTGTCGTCCGAGCCGAAGGTGACCATGCGGTCCCCCTCGGCCACGCGCGCCTGCTGGTTGAGGAGCTGGACCTCCAGCTCGTTGTCCCCGCGGCCGGTGGCGAAGCCGAGTTCCTCGCTGTCCTCCAGGCGCGTGCCGACGGTGAAGCCGGGGTCGTTGGCGAGCAGCACGGTCGCGGTGCCGGAGCCGACGGTGGTGACGCGGCCGACGAGCCCGTCGCCGTTGAGTACCGTCATGTCGCGGGTGATGCCGTCCTCGCTGCCCGCGTCGATGGTGACGGTCCAGGAGAAGCCCTGGGCGGCGCCGATCGCGATGACCTGCGCGGCGACGATGCCGTACTGGCCCGCCCCGGCGGTCTGGAGCATGTCGTCCAGTTGCTCTATCCGCGAATCGCGGTGCGCGTCGGAGCCGAGCTGCTGGCGCAGCTCCGCGTTCTCCCGCTCCAGCTCGCTGATCCGGTCGTGCCGGTCACCGGACTCGCGGACGGCCGCGATGGCGTTGGCCACCGGGTCGACGGCACCCGCGACGCCCTCCTCGACCGGGCCGAACAGCGACGCCGCCGCCTGTCTCGGACCGTCCAGCGGAGAGTTGTCCCCGCCCCGGATATCCACCGAGATCAGCGCGAACGCGATGGATACCAACAGGACGAGAAGCAGCCGGCTCTCTCGGGTGTCCCTCACTGGCGGCGGCCGTGCCTTTCTCTGGAAAGCTGTGTGGCGCTGAAAGCTGTGTGGCGCTACAGGAATGTGCCGGGCGGCAGGACGCCGAGGTGCTGCGCCGGTCGGCGGGGGTGGTCCGGTGATCCGCCGCGCGGGCGGACCGCCCCGCACGCGGCGGACCGGCGCGCGGGGGTGCCGCGGATCACCGCCGGGGCTGGGCGTCCAGTACCTGCTGGAGCGCCTCGAACTCCTCGACGCACTTGCCGGAGCCGAGCGCGACCGAGTCGAGCGGGTCCTCGGCGATGTGGATCGGCATGCCGGTCTCCCGGCGCAGCCGCTCGTCCAGGCCGCGCAGCAGCGCGCCGCCGCCGGTGAGGACGATGCCGCGGTCCATGACATCGCCGGACAGCTCGGGCGGGCACTTGTCGAGCGTGGTCTTGACCGCGTCCACGATGGCGTTGACCGGCTCCTCCATGGCCTTGCGGACCTCGGCGGAGGAGATGACCACGGTCTTCGGCAGGCCGCTGACGAGGTCGCGGCCGCGGATCTCGGTGTGCTCGTCGGCGTCGAGGTCGTAGGCCGAGCCGATGGTGATCTTGATGCTCTCGGCCGTGCGCTCGCCGAGGAGGAGGCTGTACTCCTTCTTGATGTGCTGGATGATCGCGTTGTCCAGTTCGTCGCCCGCCACCCGGATCGACTGCGCGGTGACGATGCCGCCGAGGGAGATGACGGCGACCTCGGTGGTGCCGCCGCCGATGTCCACGACCATGTTGCCGGTGGCCTCGTGGACGGGGAGCCCCGAGCCGATCGCGGCGGCCATCGGCTCCTCGATGATGTGCACCTGGCGGGCACCGGCCTGGGTGGACGCCTCGATGACCGCGCGGCGCTCCACCCCGGTGATGCCGGAGGGCACGCAGACGACCACGCGCGGGCGCGCCAGATAACGGCGCTTGTGGATTTTGAGAATGAAGTAGCGGAGCATCCGCTCGGTGATCTCGAAGTCGGCGATGACGCCGTCCTTGAGGGGGCGGACCGCCACGATGTTGCCGGGCGTGCGGCCGATCATCTTCTTCGCCTCGGCACCGACCGCGAGAATGCCGCCGGTGTTGGTGTTGATGGCGACGACGGACGGCTCGTTGAGAACAATCCCGCGACCTCTGACGTACACCAGCGTGTTGGCCGTCCCGAGGTCGACTGCCATGTCACGGCCGATGAACGACATATTGTTCGCCATAGGGATACATCTGGCCTTCCAGCTGGAGCGATTTGTGCGGGGAGGTCGGCGGGGCTGCGATGAACGGAGCGCCAGGCGGGCCCTCTCCGCCCGGAGCGGAGGAGAGTCGCGGTGCTGCCATCGTAGCCACCGCCGGTCGGACACGGAGCGCCGTAGCGCCGCTCTCGCCATTGTCGGCGGAACCCGGCCCACCCTCCGTCATGGTGACGTCGTGTTCGGGTGAAGGGTTCCCTCGTTCGACTGTACATACCGGAATGGCGGACTGCTTTCAGGTGAACCGGGCGTGGCGCGCCGTTTTCACTGAGGGAACGTCAGGCGCGCCCGTCCCGTTCATTCCGCTCAGTCGAGTCCGGGAAAGAAGATCTTCAACTCGCGCTCGGCCGAGTCCTCGGAATCCGAGGCGTGAATCAGATTCTCCCGCACGATCGTGCCGTAATCCCCCCGAATGGACCCGGGGGCGGCGGCGATCGGGTCGGTCGGACCGGCCAGCACCCGCAGGCCCTCGATCACCCGCTCGCCCTCCACGACCAGCGCGACGCTCGGGCCCGAGGACATGAACTCGATCAGCGGCTCGTAGAACGGGCGGCCGGCGTGCTCGGCGTAGTGCGTCTCCAGGGTGGCTCGGTCCAGCGTGCGCAGCTCCAGCGCGGTGATGGTCCACTCGGCCTTCCGCTCGATCCGGCCGAGGACCTCACCGACAAGTCCTCTGCGGACGGTGTCCGGCTTCAGCAGGACGAGGGTGCGCTGGCTCATGGACGCGGCTCCTGACGACAGGCCTGGCAACAGGGAGGACGGCGGGGGCAGCAAGATTACCCGGCAGGGGGACGCCGTTCCGCATCAGGGCCCGGCAGTTGGGCGTGCCGGGTCGCGGGGCGGCCCGTCAGGCCGCCGCCTCCTCGCGGGCGCGGGCCGCGCGTATCGCGTCGATGTGGCGGCCGTAGTGGACCGAGGCCCACCACAGGCCGGCGAACACGGCGCCGAGGAAGAACATCGCGGGCAGCACGAAGCCGGCCGCGACCAGCCCGGCCTGGAGCAGCCAGCCGAGCTGGACCCCGCCCGGACGGGTGATCAGCGCGCACACCAGCAGGCACAGCACCATGGCGGTGCCGCTGACGGCCCACAGCGTGCCGGTGGCGACATCGGACAGCTGCCCGGTGGCGAGCGCGGCCAGCGCGATGACGATGAACTCCCCGACGAGCGTGCCGGCGCAGAGCGTCCGCATCAGCGATTCCTTCCCAGCAGCAGCCGGGCCTCGCCGACCGTGATGATCGAGCCGGTGACCAGCACCCCGGCCCCCGCGTACTCGTGCTCCTCCTCGGCGAGACCGATCGCCGCCTCCAGCGCGTCGTCGAGCCGGGGCTCGACCTGCACGCGGTCCTCGCCGAAGACCTCCACCGCGATCGCGGCGAGCCGGTCGGGGTCGAGGGCGCGGTGGCTCGCGTTCCCGGTGACGACGACCTCGGTGAGGACCGGCTCGAAGGCTTCGAGCAGGCCGCGTACGTCCTTGCCCTCGCTCGTCCCGATCACCCCGACGAGGCGGCTGAAGCCGAACGCCTCGGTGACGGCCGCGGCGGCCGCCTGGGCGCCCGCCGGGTTGTGCGCCCCGTCGAGGATCACGGTGGGGCTGCTGCGCACCACTTCGAGGCGGCCGGGCGAGGTGACGGAGGCGAACGCGGTCCTGACGACGTCCGGGTCGAGCGTGCCCGCCTCCCGGCCCTCGCCGACGCCGAAGAACGCCTCGACCGCCGCGAGGGCGACCGCCGCGTTGTGCGCCATGTGCTCCCCGTAGAGCGGCAGGAAGACGTCCGGGTAGTCGCCGCCGACGCCGCGCAGCGTCAGCAGCTGCCCGCCGACCGCGACCTCGCGGGACAGCAGGCCGAACTCCAGGCCCTCCCTGGCGACGGTGGCGTCCACCTCGACGGCCTTGCGCAGCACGACGGAGGCGGCCTCCACGGGCTGCTGGGCGAGGACCACGCGGGCGTCCGGCTTGATGATCCCGGACTTCTCCACGGCGATCTTCGCGGGGGTGTCGCCGAGCCGCTCGGTGTGGTCGAGGGAGATCGGCGTGAGGACCGCGACCTGGGCGTCCACGACGTTGGTCGCGTCCCAGGTGCCGCCCATGCCGACCTCGACGACGGCGACGTCCACCGGGGCGTCGGCGAAGGCGGCGTACGCCATGCCGGTCATCACCTCGAAGAACGACAGCCGGTAGTCCTGCCGCGCGTCCACCAGCTCGACGTACGGCTTGATGTCCTCGTACGCGGCGACGAAGCGGTCGGCGGGGATCGGGGCGCCGTCGAGGCTGATGCGCTCGGTGACCGACTGGACGTGCGGGCTGCTGTAGCGGCCGGTGCGCAGGTCGAAGGCGGTCAGCAGCGCCTCGATCATGCGGGCCGTGCTGGTCTTGCCGTTGGTGCCGGTGATGTGGATCGACGGGTAGGCGCGCTGCGGCTCGCCCAGGACATCCATCAGGGCCTGGATGCGGACCACCGAGGGATCGAGCTTGGTCTCGGGCCAGCGCCCGGCCAGCTCCGCCTCGACCTCCCGCAGGGCGCGGTCCACCTCGGGGTCGGCGGGCCGTCCGGGCAGGTCCTCGGCGCGCGGGGGGCCGGACTGGGCCCGCAGCGTGCGGCTGCCCGCCTCGATGACCGCGAGGTCCGGGTCGCGGTCGCTCTCCGCGGCCACGATGTCCTCGAACGGGTCGCCGCTCTCGTCCCGGGGACCACCGCCGGTAGGACTGTCAGTCACTGCGTCATTCCGTTCACTTCTCCGCCCGCACCCCCACCCCGCGCCCGGTCCGCCCGCCGGTGGCGGGGGGCCGGGCACGGAGTGTGCCGTTCACGGGGCCAGTGTACGGAGCACCACCGACAGTCCCGTTACGGGAGCTGTGCGAGCTGTGTCCCGATGCGGGCGATGTCGGCCTCGGCGGCGGCACGGCGGGCGCGGATCTTGTCCACCACGTGGTCGGGCGCCTTGGCGAGGAACGCCTCGTTCCCGAGCTTCGCGGTGGTCTGGGCCAGCTCCTTCTCGGCGGCGGCCAGGTCCTTCGTCAGCCGCTTGCGCTCGGCCTCGAAGTCGATGACGCCGTGCAGGTCGAGCGCGACCGTGGCGCCGCCGACCGGGAGGGAGGCGGTCGCCTCGAAGGTCTCGCCGGGCGGCTGGAGGCGCAGCAGGGCGCGCATGGCCTCCTCGTGCGCCTCCAGTCCTGTGCCGCCCAGGTCGAGCGTGGCCGGGACGCGCTGTCCCGGCTGGAGCCCCTGGTCGGCGCGGAAGCGGCGGACCTCGGTGACCAGCGCGCGGACGGCCGCCAGCTCGTCCTCCGCCGCCCGGTCGCGGAACCCGGAGTCGGCCGGCCAGGCGGCGACGACGACGGACTCGCGGCCGGTGAGCGAGGTCCACAGCTCCTCGGTGACGAACGGCATCAGCGGGTGCAGCAGCCGCAGCGTCACGTCCAGGACCTCGCCGAGGACGCGCCGCGACACCTCGGCGGCCCGGCCGCCGGCGGCGAACGTCGTCTTCGACAGCTCGACGTACCAGTCGAAGACCTCGTCCCACGCGAAGTGGAAGAGGACGTCGCTGAGCTTGGCGAACTGGTAGTCGTCGAAGTACGCGTCCACCTCGGCGACCACCGAGTTCAGCCGCGAGAGGACCCAGCGGTCGGCGGGGCCCAGCTCGGCCGCGTCCGGCAGGTCGCCGCCGACCGTCGCGCCGTTGAGGAGGGCGAAGCGCGTCGCGTTCCACACCTTGTTGGCGAAGTTGCGCGACGCCTGGACCCAGTCCTCGCCGATCGGGACGTCCACGCCCGGGTTGGCGCCGCGGCTCAGCGTGAAGCGCAGGGCGTCCGCGCCGTACGCGTCCATCCAGTCGAGCGGATCGACCGCGTTGCCGAAGGACTTGGACATCTTCTTGCCGAACTGGTCGCGGACCATGCCGTGCAGCACGATCGTGCCGAACGGCGGGGTGCCGTCCATCGCGTAGAGGCCGAACATCATCATCCGCGCGACCCAGAAGAACAGGATGTCGTAGCCGGTGACGAGGACGGAGTTCGGATAGAACTTCTCGACGCTGCCGGTCCGTTCGGGCCAGCCGAGCGTGGAGAACGGCCACAGGGCGGAGGAGAACCACGTGTCGAGGACGTCGGTGTCCTGGTGCCAGCCCTCGCCCGCCGGCGGCTCCTCGTCCGGGCCGACGCACCGGACCTCGCCGTCCGGCCCGTACCAGACCGGGATGCGGTGGCCCCACCACAACTGCCGGGAGATGCACCAGTCGTGGAGGTTGTCGACCCATTCGAAGTAGCGGGATGTCATCTCCTTCGGGTGGATGTCCACCCGCCCGTCGCGCACGGCGTCGCCCGCCGCCTTCGCGAGCGGCGCGACCTTGACCCACCACTGGAGCGAGACGCGCGGCTCGACGGTGGTCTTGCAGCGCGAGCAGTGCCCGACGGAGTGCGTGTACGGGCGCTTCTCGGCGACGATCCGCCCCTCGGCGCGCAGCGCGGCCACGACGGCCGAGCGCGCTTCGAGGCGGTCGAGCCCGAGGAAGGGCCCGTGGACGGTGATGACGGCGTGCTCGTCCATGACCGTGAGCTGCGGCAGGTCGTGGCGGCGGCCGATCTCGAAGTCGTTCGGGTCGTGCGCGGGCGTCACCTTGACGGCGCCGGTGCCGAACTCCGGGTCCACATGCGTGTCCGCGACGACGGGGATGGTCCGGTCGGTCAGCGGCAGCGCGATGCGGCGGCCGACGAGGTGCCGGTAGCGCTCGTCGTCCGGGTGCACGGCGACGGCGGTGTCGCCGAGCATCGTCTCGGCGCGGGTGGTCGCGACGACGAGCGAGTCCTCGCCGTCCCCGTACCGGATGGAGACGAGCTCGCCCTCGTCCTCCTGGTACTCGACCTCGATGTCCGACAGGGCCGTCAGGCAGCGCGGGCACCAGTTGATGATGCGCTCGGCGCGGTAGATCAGCTCGTCGTCGTAGAGGCGCTTGAAGATCGTCTGGACGGCCTGCGACAGGCCCTCGTCCATGGTGAACCGCTCGCGGTCCCAGTCGACGCCGTCGCCGAGGCGGCGCATCTGCCCGGAGATCCGGCCGCCGGACTCGGACTTCCAGCGCCAGACGCGTTCGACGAACGCCGCACGCCCGAGGTCGTGCCGCGACAGGCCCTCCTTGGCCAGCTCGCGCTCCACGACGTTCTGCGTGGCGATGCCCGCGTGGTCCATGCCCGGCTGCCACAGCGTCTCGTAGCCCCGCATGCGGCTGCGGCGGGTCAGGGCGTCGATCAGCGTGTGCTCGAAGGCGTGGCCCAGGTGCAGGCTGCCGGTGACGTTCGGCGGGGGGATGACGACGCTGTAGGGGTCCTTGCCGCTCTTCTCGTCGGCCCTGAACCAGCCCCGGTCTACCCAGCGCTCGTACAGCTTTCCCTCTACGTCGGCCGGCGTGTACTGCGTCGGCAGATCGGCTGGGGTGCTGAGGGGCCCGTTCGCGGGCGGCTGAGTGTTCTCGGTCACGACGGTCAGTCTACGAGGCGGTGTGTCCCAAGTTCGAATCAGAATGCCGCTCCCCGGCGGCACCGGCGCGGGGATGGCAGAGGATGGCGGCAGGCGGCGGTGCGGCCCCGCCGGGCGGCCGCCACAGGAACGAGAGGGAAGAACGCCACGTGACTCACCAGCCGCCGGGCCCGCCTCCGCAGGGAAGCCCGTCCCCCTACGGCCACCAGCCCCCCGGCAGTCCCGCTTTCCCGGGCGCCCCCGGCAACCCGGCCCACGGATACCCGCCTCACGGATACCCGGCCCCGCCGCAGCCCGCCCCCTACGGCACCGCGCCGTACGGGCAGCCCTATCCGCCGCCGCCGGGGCAGGGCCCCGCGAAGCGGCGGACCGGACTGCTCGTGGCCGTCGCCGTCGCCGTGGCCGCCGCGGTGACGGTCGGCCTCGTCGTCGCGCTCGGCGGGGACGACGGCGGCCTCCGCGACGACGGCCGCGCGTACGCCCTCCAGCCCCCGGCCGCGGTCGGGACGCTGGAGAGGGACCCCGACGGATCGGAGGACATGGAGGACGTCACGGAGGGGAACCTCCACCCGTCGGTCCAGGTCGACGACACGACCGGCGCGATGTACCAGGACCCGAACCCGCCCGAGGGCCCGGTGGTCGGGTTCGCGATGTTCAACGGGTACTACGGCACCATCGGGGACCCGCAGGCGGCCCTGGACGCTTTCTTCGCCGACGGCGGCATGTTCACCTCCAACGGCGGCGCGCGCTTCGTCGGCGAGCCGACCGCGATGGAGCCGGACGGGCTCGGCAACGCCCTCATGACCTGCCGGATGCTGGAGGGCGTTGACGTCGATCCTGAGGAGACGCCGCGAGTACCGGTGTGCGCATGGGCGGACTTCGACACCCTCGGCATCGTCGTCACCGACCGGCTGGTGGACGAGACGACCGGGGAACATCCGGAACCGGTCTCCCTGGCGGACGCGGCCCGGTTCACGGCGGATCTGCGCGCGGCGTCCCTGGTCGAGGTGGGGAGCGGGCAGGAGCAGGGGATGCCGTGACCCGTCCGCGGGGGGGGTGCGGCTGGGCTGCCGGGGAAGGCGCAGGCCCTGGCAGGCGGTCAGATGTACATACGCATACACCGTCCGACAGGATGAACGGAAGCGTCGAGCTACGCGCTTGTGAGGGGATGCATCGATGAGTCACCACCAGCCGGGTCCGTACGGGCAGCAGCCGTACGGGCAGCAGCCTCCGCAGGGGCCGCCACCGGGACAGCCCGGCCAGCCGCCGAACCAGCAGGGCCCGTACGGCGGGCCGCAGGGCGGCGGTTACGGCCAGCCCGCCGGGCAGAACCCGTACGGACAGGGCGGTGCCGCGCCCGGCGGCCAGGGTTACGGCTTCCCGCAGCAGCCCCCGCCGGGCCAGCAGCCCCCGCAGAGCCCGTACGGACAGCAGCCCTACGGGCAGCAGCCCCCGCCGGGCCAGCCCGGTCCCTACGGGCAGCAGCCGCCGTACGGCCAGGCGCCCCCGCCCGGCGGCAGCGGCGGCCGGAACAAGAAGATCGGCATCGTGGCCGCGGCCGTCGTGGTCGTGGCGGCGCTCGTCGCCGGCGGGATCGCGCTGCTCGGCGGTGACGACGACAACGGTGGCGGCGGCGGGGGCGGGGGCGGCGGTGAGGGCGGCGGCGAGCTGGCCGAGGGCACCTCGTACCAGCTCGACTTCCCCGGCGTCTTCGGCGACTACGCGGTCCTCGCACCGCCACAGACCGCCGAGAACGCCTCCCCCGAGGACCTCGCGCGCATGGGTCTCCAGGACGCGGAGGGCGCCACCGCCCAGTACGTCGGCGGCATCTCCCCGACCGAACTGGCGGGCATCACCGACCCGGCCGAACTGGGCGACCGCGCGGCGACGACGCTCTTCGTCGTGGGCCTGTGGGGCACCCTGGAGGAACCGGACGCCGCCGTGGACGCCCTGTTCGCCTACACCGCCTCGGAGGCCGACGACCAGTTCACGCTCGTCGGCGAGCCCGAGGCCGCGTCGCCCGAGGGCATCGGCGACGCGGTCATGAAGTGCCAGGGCGCCGAGGCCGAGGACCCGGTCCTGATGGAGACGGTCGTGGTGCCGGTCTGCGTCTGGGCCGACACCAGCACCCTCGGCGCGGTCATCGCGCAGCGGGTGGACGGCCAGGGCAACGTGGACGTGACGTTCGAGGAGGCCGCGCAGATAGCGGCCGACCTGCGGACGGACTCCCTGACGCCGGTGGACGAGGCGGACGAGGCTGACGAGGGCGCCGGGGACGACCCCTCGGCCGATCCGGCCTGACCTCGGAGGCGGTGACGGCAACAGCGAAGGGGGGGGGGGGGGGGGGGGAGGGGGGGGTTGGTCC